>QMZY01000141.1 GCA_003663415.1 Candidatus Aenigmatarchaeota archaeon | reverse complement strand
GGATATGCCTGAGCAGATATTGAACTGCCTAAAATAATGACATCCTTACCGTATTTTTGTTCAATCTCTTGTAATTCCTTCTCTCCTTCCTCAGTTGGTAAGACTCTAACTTCGTAAATAAACTCTGATACTTGTCTTTCTTGCATCTTTGCTTGCAATAAGTATCCTGAAGGATGCACAATTGTTCCGTCTTCAAACACTAATTCATGTGGAGTGCAGTTTATTACCTGCACTCCATTGCTCAACTTCACCACTTTATTCATCTTCCTCTGGGATTTTTATATACTGCTATAATTTTATCATATTTTGGTGAGTATGCACGCAATTCGACCTCAAGCTGTGGAACTGGAGTGTTGTGATATATTTTATTACCTTTGGCTACAAACTCTGTTGGAGAATCGCGCACTATCTCTTCTTCTTTTTTGATTATCCTTGCTTTTATAATTGGTGACACTGAAGGGATTCCTTCAAATACTTTTAAAGTTACTTTTTTCTTTCCTTCTGCACTAATTCCTCTATTTGTTTTGTAAGGATAATCTGGGTCACCGAATTTACAAATTCTCCTTATTGTTACTTCCATTTTTTTTCGTTGTGCTTACCTCTTTTTTCTTTGTTGTGCTGCTTTTTATATCTTTCGTGTCAATTCCTTTTATATCAAACCTATTTGGAGCTTTTAGCCACTTATACCATTCGTCTTTCTTGAGTATATTCTTTGCATTTTTATGCTTATCCATTTTCTGTGCACGTGATGTTCTCTTCTTTTGTCGTTCTAAGATTTGAGCTTTTGTTACTTTCTTCGTCTTCGTAGATGTTTTCTTCTTTTTTGTTTTTGACACTGTTTTCTTTACTGTTTTAGATACCATTCTCTTTCATCTCCTCAAGATAACCACTTTCTGTCATTTTGCAGAGTTCATCACCTCCACCTCGCTCTCCACCATTCGCTTGCTTTCTCAGCCACTGAACCACTCCGTCATAATCATCCTGCTCGTATATCCTGTTGTCATATCCAGGTCCTACATCTCCTCCGCTCATACTCCATATTCCGAGCGCCCACTCAGCCGCTTCGTTCTCTGGGTATATGAAGAGAGTAAACAATACCTCTTTATCCCCAACACTATCGAGCCAGTCAAGGCATTGAGCGTCGCACTCAAAATAGTCTTTGATTATCTCTTTATTGTGAGTCTCGAACTTCCAGCCAGATATTGCAATGGTATCAACCCTTTCGCAGATATTCATCCATTCTTCTTTTTTCATTTCAAACCTCCCCTTTTTCAATATTATATTTAAAAAATAAAAAATTAAACTTTTTGCATTATACGAGCAATCCATCTCCGTCCACATTCAGGACAAGTGGCTTCACTATAAATGAAACCACCCTCCTTCACTGGGGACGGAAAGATAATTTCCGTCCCGCATACGCACTCAAATTCCATCTTTTATTCTTCACCTCCTCAAGAACTTTAATCTTTATACCCTATCTTCTCAAGTTCTTCCCGTATCTGCTCTATTAGTCTCGATTCATCAAAGACTTCAACCCGTAATACTGATTGGCAACCATATTTTCTCTGATGTTCCTGGCAAACGTGAAGACGGCACGGGTATTCGTCATAATACTCCCACCAGCACCCACACCACCATTCTAACCATTTCTCCATTTTATTCTTCTCGTAATTTTCTTAGTAGTTCTTCCGCTAATATTTGCAACATTTCCCTTGTAAACCATTCATTATTCCATAACCGCTCTAATTCTTCTTTGATTCTGTTCTGCTGATACCATGGAACATCTTCTAATTTCATACTTTATTGAACACCTCCTAATACAATCTTTCCTTCCTCGAACAACTCTGAAATCATTGTTTCATGTCTCAGCTCATCAACCAGAGAGCCAGTAACTTTGATGCCGTTATTGCCTGTTGCTCGTGAAACAATTCGCTTGCATATTTCCAACCCTTTGCTATACTCTATGTTTTGCCATCCACCATCGTTCGCTACAAGCTTGAAGCAAAGCCTCAATTTCTCCAAGAATATCCAACGGCTTACCTGCTGATTATTAACAAAGACCCTGAGTTCCTTCCTGCCGTTATTCATCATCATCACCTCTAATTGCATCTCCTATCGCTGTATATCCTTCGCTAATCAATTCTTCGAAAACTTCCGCAACCATTGCCATCACCCCATACATAACATAGGCATAAACTCGTGCCTATGTTCCCAGATTTTCCTGATAAAGTGCCCCTGCATGTTTCTTCTTGCATTAATTAAGTAATTCTGCTCAAACCACAGCATCGGATTTTCTCTCACTGTCATCAACGGTATCATTATTGGGGTTGGTGCTCTTGTAAACTTCGTGTATTTCTTATTTCTCTTTCCTCTGATTCTTAGATATTCCTTTTCCCATTTGGGTCTTATCACAAACGAAGACCCATTAGCCTCTATAAAAAACTCCTCATTACGATACAATACGCTACGATTCGGAACAACCTCTTTCT
>QMZY01000140.1 GCA_003663415.1 Candidatus Aenigmatarchaeota archaeon | reverse complement strand
GTGTGATATATGGCATACAAACTTAGAAGAAGTCGTATCTATGTGCCCGGTAACAATCCCCGAATGCTATCAACATGCGGTCTTTTTGAGGCAGACCTGATCACAATAGATCTCGAGGATTCTATAGCCCCTGATCAGAAACTCGCTGCAAGATGGCTTGTCGCAGAAGCTCTAAAGGATCTTGAGTTTGGTAGGAGCGAGGTCACCGTGAGAATAAATGCCCTGAGCACACCATGGGGAAAGAAAGACCTTGAAGCCATCATTCCAACAGGAAGGGTCGAGGCTGTTTATCTCCCAAAAGCAGAAAGTCCAGAGGATATAAAACAACTCGATTCGATTTTGGAAAAACTCGAAAGAGAAAATGGCATGGAGACAGGCACAACAAAGATAGTGCCCATACTGGAGAGCGCAAAGGGTGTATGGTTTGCCTACGATATTGCAGTTTCATCTGATAGAGTTGTTGCACTTTCCTTTGGTGGAGAGGACTATACAAGAGATGTGGGTGGCGAAAGAACATCCGAAGGCACAGAATTGATGTGGGCAAGGAGCCAGGTGGTGGCTGGCGCAAAGGCTGCCGGGAGGCAGGCACTTGATACAGTATATTCTAATGTGGATGACCTTGAAGGTTTATACAAGAATACTGTCATGATAAAGAAATTAGGATTTGATGGCAAGGCAGCCATTCATCCAAACCAGATCCCTGTGATACATGAAGCATTCAATCCCACACGGGATGAAATTGATTATGCTCTTCGCGTGATCGAGGCGATTGAAGATGCAAAGACCAAAGGATCAGGTGTTGTTGCTCTGGGAAGAAAGATGATTGACAAACCCGTTGTTGAAAGAGCGGAGAGAGTGTTGATGATAGCATATTTGACAGGCGTGATAAAGGAAGAAGAGCTTCACGAAAGTATAAGAGCAGCAATGGTAAAGGGGGGAGCATGATGGTGAGTAATGCGGTTGGCAGAGAAATTCCCGAGGAGATAGCAGGGAAGAAGCTTGTACCGTTTAAAGGCGCATTTGCCTATGTACCAGTGGGCAAAAAAGCAGCTCCAAGTCTGGGATATGTGGCATTACCTGATAAAAGGAATAAAGTGGTTAAAGGTATAGAAAAAGCGATAAAGAAGGTTGGTCTGAAGGATGGGACGACGATATCATTCCACCATCACTTCCGTGATGGTGATATGGTAATGAATATGGTACTTGAAGCAGCAATGAGGCTAGGTATAAAAAATCTCACTCTGGCACCATCATCGACATTCCCGTGTCAGGAAGAGACAGTTCTTAGGGCAATAAAGACTGGAACGGTAAGTTACATCGAAGGCGGTTCATATCGCGGCAAAATAGGACAGGCTGTATCAGCAGGAGTGTTTGATAAACCCGTGAGAGTGAGAAGCCATGGTGGAAGAGTCAGAGCAATAGCATCTGGAGATATACACATTGATGTAGCCTTTATTGGCGCTCCATCATCTGACTATGCAGGGAACTGCAATGGTTTATATGGACCCCATGCATGCGGATGTATACAGTACAGTGTACCGGATGCATACTATGCAGAGAAATCTGTTGTTGTTACAGACAATCTGGTTGAGTATCCGTGTATGCCTTTAGAGATAAGTGAGCAGTATGTGGATGTTGTTGCCCTGGTTGATCAAATAGGCGATCCAGACCGAATTGTGAGCGGAACATTGAGAATAACGAGGAGCCCAACAAGACTGAAGATAGCCAAAGATGCTGTGAAACTCGCTCATGCAGCAGGCTACATTTATGATGGTTGCTCTTTTCAGGCAGGAGCGGGAGGTATTTCGCTGGCTTTCACAAAGTTCCTCGGTGAACTTCTGGAGAAGGAAGGATATGTCGCCTCATGGGCTATGGGTGGAACAACCAAATTCCTGGTCGATATACTGAGAAAAAACCATGTTAAGAAGGTTCTCACTGGGCAGGCATTTGATACTTCAGCCATAGAGTCAATGAGGGAAGATAAAAATCACTTCATTGCAGGTATAGACCATTACGCCCAGCTTCATGGTAAAGGATGTCTTGTAAACAATTTGGATGTTGTGGCCCTTGGAGCAACAGAGGTGGATGTTAATTTCAATGCCAACACTGTCACATTCTCTAATGGCGTTTTGTCACAGCCAATAGGTGGTCATCAGGATACATCAGCTGGAGCAAAATTCACGATAATTACAGTTCCACTTATGAGGGGTAGATTGCCAATAATCGTGGATGAAGTTACCACAGTTACAACGCCAGGAGAAACTGTAGATGCTGTGGTGACAGAGTATGGTATAGCGATAAATCCACGGAGAGATGACATCTTGGAAAAGGTTAAAGGCTCTGGGTTAAACATTGTAGATATAGAGGATCTGAAGAAACTCGCCTACCGCAAGGCGGGTATAAAGGAACAGAAGAAGCCAAAATGGGATGATGAGATTGTTGCCCTTGTTGAATATAGGGATGGGACAATAATTGATGTTATCAGAAAGGTGAAAGGATTGGAGAAT
>QMZY01000139.1 GCA_003663415.1 Candidatus Aenigmatarchaeota archaeon | reverse complement strand
GTATGATCCTGTTGCGTTTGCATTGTATGAGGCGTTGATTTCTTCCCATGTAAGTGCTCGGTTCCATAAACGTACTTCATCTAGTGTCCCCTGAAGGTCTTTACCTATGAGGAGGTTTTCGTCATTGGTTTTTATCGTCTGACTGTAACTCGTGTTTGTGTCTTTAAGATCACCATCGAGGTAGAGTTTAGCAGTAGAACCATTATATGTGAATGTTACATGATGCCAGTTTGTATCTATAGTGGTGTTGACTAATAGTACTCCGTTGATGTATCCATATAGTGTGGTGCCATTGATTACAAGCTGGTAGGCATCTCCTTTGGCTAATATCGTTTTTGGTGACCAAGTAGTTGCACTTGCTGTTGCATCTGGTGGATCTGAAAACTGTCTATCAGGTGTGTCGGTGATGGACCATGCGCGGTAATAATAGGTGGTGAAACCATTTAATCCAGTATCACTATAGCTTGTGCCTGTGTCGTTGTAAATCTCTGTTCCATCAGATCGGCTACTTGGTGGGCTCCCTGCTTTACGTATGATTACTGTATGCCAGGCGCCGTCTCCCTTATTCCAGCTTAGGTTTATCTTGGTTTTGTTTATGGCAGTGGCGCTAAACCCACTAGGTGGGTCAGGTTTTGTTCGAAATGTTAGATTACTACCATATCCCCATCCTTGTGAGTTGTTAGCTAATCCTCTGAAATGATACCGTGTTCCTTTTGAAAGACCGGTGATGTCTTTGTAGTATGTTCCTACTCCTCCAATACCAAGGGATTCGTTATGGGTAAATGTTTGACCATAGAGTCCCCATTCGATGTATCTGTAGGGGTTTTCTCCTCCTGTATTACTTATATAAGCGTTTAGTGTGGCAGATGTTTCTTCAACGTTTGTTGACGTGTTTGTGGTTACTGATGGTACTCCCGTTAGTGTTGTTTCTGTGTCTTGAGCAGGGTTTGCACTGAAATATCCTGAATCGCTGTCATATGCCCAGGCGCTGTAGTAGTAATCAGTGTTAGAGGATAGACCTGTATCGTTATGCCATGTTCCTGTGTCGTTGTATGCTTCTGTACCATCTGTTGGCGAGGTAGGGTAGCCAGATGTTGACCGTCGGATTACAGTCTTGTCACCTCCTGATCCTTTTGTCCAGCTCATGTTGATTGATGTGGATGTAGGTTCTTTTGCATCAAAATTGGTTATATCTGCTGGTAGAGTGTATTCTGAGTCTGAACTGTATCCTGATGAGAAGTATCCGCTATCTGGATCGTAAGTCCATGCTCTGAAATAGTAAATCTGTCCAGGTGTAAGCCCTGAGGCTGTTGTTGTACTTCCTGTATCATTATATAGTTCTGTTCCATCAGTTGGTGATGAAGGATAGGTATCTGTTCTATATCGAATTACAGTTTGTTCGTTTCCTGATCCTGATCCTTTTGTCCAGCTGAGGTCAATAGTTGTCGCGGTAGGGTTGTAGGCGTTAAGGTTTGAAGGGTCACCTGGTTTTGTGTACCCATATGTTGTGATATATGTATCGCTATATTGCCCTATGCCTCCTTCTTCACCCCATGCCCAGGCTGAAAAATAGTATTTTGTACCAGGATTAAGACCAGTTTCTGTTGGTGTTGTGCTTGTAGTGTTAAATGCGAATGTGCCAGAGGTACGGGTGGTTGGGTAACCTGTAGTGCTGTATCTTACATAGGTGTAGCTGGTTGCACCAGGGCCCATGTCTGCCTTGTTGATAGAGAAACTAATTGAGGTTGTAGTGCTGCCTGTAACACTAATACTATCAGGGTCTTCTGGCTTGGTGAAGAATTTCTCTGTACTGTCTGCCCAGTCGTCTCCAGCGGGATTTGTAGCATAACAACGATAGTAGTATAAATCTCCTCGTGTCAGTCCTGTAAGTCCTTTGCTGAATGTACTGGATTGCGCACCCTTGTCTTCTGAGTTAGCCCAGTTATCTGGTGTAGTTCCTCCATCCGTAGTGCCCCAGTAGATAGTAACTGTTGGAGCTTCTTGTCCTGTATCGGTTACCTCCCCTCTCAATGTCGCTGTTGTTTCTTCAACGTTTGTCGCACCTCCGTCGTTAGTAACTGTTGGTGGTGTGCAGTAGGTAACCTCTAACTTTGGTATCTTACTAGTATTACCTATGTAATCACAAGAGTAGAAGTATGTTGCATGTGAAAGCCAATGAGATTCATTGTCGAAAGCAAGATACAGCCCATAGTTGTTATATGTATTATTTTTCCATCCCCGAACTGCATCTGTTACATCCCAACTAACCCAGTCGAAACTTGATGGTATAGGAGTAGTATCTAACGTGTTTGATGTAACATCATCTGGATATAACCCTGGGCTATCCCAGTTTTGATCTGATCTTGCTTTATTCCATGTTACTTCATCTTCAAAAAAGTTATAGCTTGTGATTCTCCTGCAGACTACTTTCTCTCCTGCTTGATCTCTGATGTAGTCGTAGTACCATAACTTCAAGGTTGCACTTTGTATATATGCATTACTAGGTAT
>QMZY01000138.1 GCA_003663415.1 Candidatus Aenigmatarchaeota archaeon | reverse complement strand
TCTGTGACGCATTCATCTTTGGTTTGCTTTTCCTTGCTTTTTTCTTTATTTTGAGTTTGTTCGGATTTTGCTGGTTTGTTTGTTGCGTTTCCGCTTGTTTTGGTCTGGTTGCAGGTTTGGTTGGCACAGCAGGGCTTTATGATGTAGTGCTGACAGAGATAGCGGGTTTTTTCTGAACATACATCTTTTGTGCAGGGATTTTTATCATCACAGGATTCGGGGCATTTTGGTTCTGGTTTGGTTTTGTTTTGAAAGGAAGTGTTTGCCGGGGTTTGTATGTGGTTTTGCTGTTCAGGTTTATGTTTTATGGTTGTGTTTCGAATGGTTTGTCCTGTTTCTGTGACACAGCCTGAAGTGAAAATTATTAATACCAAAAACAGGATTAAATACTGTTTCATAAAATATAATTATCAGGGTTAATAAAAAACTTGGGCCCGTAGCTCAGTTGGATAGAGCACTCGCCTCCTAAGCGAGGGGTCGGGGGTTCGAATCCCCTCGGGTCCGTAAAACCAAGCTTTTTAACTGTTAAGCGCGAATAATTAAATATGACAAGAATAATTGCTGTTGCTTCTGGGAAAGGCGGTGTTGGGAAAACAACGCTTGTTTCAAATCTTGCTGCTGCTTTGTCTGGCTTTAACCGTTCTGTTATAGCGATTGACGGTAATTTAACAACATCCAACCTTGGGTTGCATCTCGGCATTCCTTTATATCCTGTAACGCTTCAGGATGTTTTGAAAGGCAAAGCAAAAATAAAAGATGCTGTGTATTATCATGAAAGCGGGTTCAGGGTAATACCTGCTGATGTTTCTTTTGAAAACATAATGGTTCCCGAGTCTGAAAAAATGGTTGGTGTTTTTTATACTCTTGCTGGTGATGCTGATTTTATTTTAATAGATACTGCCGCCGGTCTTGGGAAGGAAAGCCTTTCCACGTTAAAGGCGGCTGATGAGGTTGTGGTGGTAACGAACCCTGACAGGCCTTCTGTAACAGATGCCTTAAAAGTGTGCAAGTTGGCAGAGTCTTTTGGAACACACATATTAGGCGCTGTGATTAACAGGGTTAAGAAAAAAAGGCATGAACTTTCTGTTCAGGAGATAGAAAACTTTTTGTCTGCTCCTGTTCTTGGGGTTGTGCATGAAGACAGCATTGTTTCTGAAGCAATAGCAAACAGCCGGCCTGTTGTTATATATCAGCCAAAAGCGTTTGTTGCTCAGCAGTTTAAAGCAATAGCAGCAAACCTTGCGGGCATTGAATATAAAATAAGGAAACCTGTTTTTCATAAGCTTTTTTTGTGGTTAAAATAATGACAGTATGGATTCTAAGTTTATTTCCCATGCTGCGACAGGATTTTCCAGTTCCCAGTTGTTTAAAACCTTTGGATGGATTTCGCCTATTATTCCTACGCTTTTTCTGTTAACAATTATTTCAGCGGCTCTTCCTTGAATAAAGCTTGGGTGTGCTGTTTCTTTAAGTTCATAGGTTTTGCCCAAAGCCAAGAAAAACGCATCAAGACAGCTGGATATCTCCTCATAGCCTGTTGCGGGGTGTGTGACAGCGCACGCAAGGTTTCTTATGTTTTTTGTTTTGGTTTCTTTTGTTTCATCTGTAATGACTATATCGCCTGTTTCAAATATCCTTTGGGGATATTCCCTGTGCTTGTTTTTGGAAAGAAATTCCAGGATGGAAGGCAAAAGGGAGTTCCTGAAGACTGACCAGTTTGAAGATATCGGGTTCTCTATTTCAACAATGCTCTTCTCCGGAAGGTTCATTTTTTTGAAAAGGCTTTCCTTGTTTGTAAGCGTGTAGGACATGGTTTGCTGGAAACCAAGGCCTGTCATTATTTCTTCGGTAAGATATGAAAACTCTTCTATTTTTTCTTGCCCGCCTGTTGTAGGAAGTCTCGGAACAACAGGCTCGATATTGTTGAATCCGTAAGAGATTATTACATCTTCTATAACATCTCTTTCGTGCATTATGTCCTGGCGATATGCCGGGTAAATAACGTCTATTTTGTTTCCTTTTGTTTTTGTTTTGTATCTTGCCTGTTCGAGAAGAGTGCAAATTTGTTCTGGTTGAAGGTTCAGGCCAGAAAGCTTGTTTGTTGTGTTTGCATTGACTGAAAACGTTTTTGGTTTGAGGTCAGGCGTTGTGAGTTTTTTATCCGGATATATAATATCAGCTGAAAAGATTTCGCCTCCTCTGTCTGCAAGCGCGCATACTATTGTGTTTAGAGCCGGAAGAAGGAATTTCAGATTAAAACCTGAACATTCTATAAACACGTTTCTTGTTTCCTTTGTTACTTTTCCTGTGTATTCAGAATTTATAATCGGTGGCATAGACAACACCTCATTTGCGCTGTCTATAAATATTGGGTATTCTGAAAGGCCGGAAAGAAGAAAGCCGTACTCCTTTCCTTTTGGGTGTTTTTCAAGTATTTCTTTCAGGGTGAGTTCCTCTTTGAAGTCAAGCGGCGTAAACTTTAGTTGGTCTGGCTTGAATGCTGTGAATTTTA
>QMZY01000137.1 GCA_003663415.1 Candidatus Aenigmatarchaeota archaeon | reverse complement strand
GTGGCTGGTTTTTGAAGGTTTGGGGTTTGCTTTATTGCTTGGTTTGCTTGGCGGGTATTATCCGGCAAGAAAAGCATCCAAATTAGACCCTGTAGAGGCTTTGAGATATGAATAAGAAAACAAGAATCAGGAAACGGAAAAAGGCAGCAAAAATATCAGTTTTTGCAGCGCTTTTTTTATCTGTTCTCAAAATTATATTTGGTTTTGTGACGGGCTCAGGTGCTTTGATTGCAGATGCTCTCCATAACGTAGCTGACCTTTTTGCAAGATTTTCAGGCTGGCTGGGATTGAAAATTGCTGAGAGAGAACCAACAGAGAAATTCCCGTATGGTTATTATAAAACAGAGAATATAGCAGCGCTGTTTGTTTCGCTTCTTATTGTTTATGCGTCAGTTGAGCTTTTGATAAATGGTTATTTCAGGATTTTTGCACCTCCTGCAAAACTTTTCCTTCCGTTAGCAGGCCTTGCTGTTTCTCTGGTTTCTTTGATAGTTTCTTTTTTAGTCGCCAGATATCAGAAAAAAACAGGGAAAAAGATAAATTCTCAGAATATTATTGCGAACTCCCGTGAATCTTTGTTGGACGCGCTCTCATCTTTTATAGTTTTTATAGCCATTCTTGCGAACATGTTTAACATTTATTATGTTGAGGGTGTGATTATTGTCGTGATTTCTCTCTTTATCTTCAGGTTCAGTGTTATTAACATAAGAAATTCGGTTTTTTCATTGATGGATGCGAGCCCAAGCAAGGATATAGAAGGAAAAGTAAAAAAGGTTCTTTCTGGTTTACCAGAAATTCAGGAATTTGAAGGTTTGAAACTAAGGAAATCAGGACCTTTTATTTTTGGCGAGTGCACAATAAGATTAAAGAAATCTATAGATGCGGAAAAAGCGCACAAAATAGCAGATGAAATAGAGGAAAGGATAAAAGAGGGGGCGAGAGAAATAGAGTCTTTTGCTCTTAATATAGAACCTTGCAAGCCAAAGAGGCAAAGAATTGTGTTGCCTGTTAAAAGCAGGGTGGCTTAGAATCTGAAACATCGGAACATTTCAGGCTCGTTTTTCGTTTTTGTAAAAAGTAAGAGCAGGTATAAACGCGGTTGATTTGTTGCTGAAGCAAGGACTTATGTGATTATAACAAGAGACGCAGGGAAGAGAGCTTTCCATGCCTTAAGAAACAATTGTTGATATTTATAAATCGGAAAGCGAAACAGTTAAAGAAGCATTGGATTTGTTTGTTAAAGGAAAACTTAAATTATAGCAAACGACATAATTAATTAGAAAATGTCATTTGCTGATTGTTCCTGACGCCTTGCAATTTATTGTGTCAGGAACTATAAAAGAACCGGCAAAAGAAAAGGCTGATAAAATGAGAGCGTTTCTGGGAATACATATAATAGGAGTGTTTGCATTTGATAAAAACAATGATATCATAGCTTACAGGTTGTTTTCAAAAAAACCAGAAACAATTGCAGAGAAGCTTAAAGCAGTGAAAAACAATGAGGTTCTTCCTGAAGAAAAAGAGATTATAGAGGAACTAAGAAAAAAGGGATACAAAGAAATTGTAACCGACAGGTGCGGAGACTTCGGGGATATTATATGCATTCAGAAAAAAGAGCACCAAGGGATAGAAACCCTTAATTCTTCATTCAGAAAAATAGCAATTGATTTGAGATGGGCGTCTTCACAGGCAGAAATAAACGAGATCCTTTCAAAAGTCCATGCAGAATTGACCAAGTCAAAATTAAGGGAGAAAAAAAATGATAAAATAATAATACAGGCTGTAAACACTTTAGATGAGATTGATAAGGTTATAAATGTTTTTGTTGAGCACCTAAGGGAATGGTATGGTCTTTATTTTCCAGAAGCAGTAAAAAGGATTTCATCTCCGGAAAAGCTTATAGAAATTGTGTGTTCAGGTGATAAAAAAGAGGTTGAAGACAAAGAGTTAAGGAAGCTTGCAGAAAAAACAGCGGGGATGGATTTTTCTGATGAGGATCTGGAAGAGGTTAAAAAATTCGCTAAAATCGTATCAGAAACAATTGCTTTGAAAAAAAGCCTGAATAAATATATAGAAGAGTCCACAAAAACAACCGCGCCAAATCTGTCTGCTGTCGCGGGTCCATTAATGGCAGCAAGGCTTCTTTCGCTTGCAGGCGGACTGGAAAAAATATCAAGGCTTCCCTCGTCAACAATCCAGCTGTTAGGAGCTGAAAAAGCATTGTTCAGACATTTAAGGGGCGAGGGCAAAGCACCAAAATACGGAATTCTTTTTGGACACCCGTATATTCAAAAAGCAGGCAAAAAGAACAAAGGCAAAATCGCAAGGCTTATTGCGTCAAAACTCAGCATAGCTGCAAGAATGGATATGTTTTCAGGGAAAGATGAAGGCGAAAAATTAAAAAAAGAACTGGAAGAGCAGGTAAATAAGATTCTTAAGCATTAAACACCAATTTAAACCCTGAAAATAAATTTATTTATATGAAGGCGCGTTTTCTTGTGTTTTTGATGGTTTTTCTTTTAGGTTTTCTTATGATTTATACAGCATGGGATATTTATACGAAACCG
>QMZY01000136.1 GCA_003663415.1 Candidatus Aenigmatarchaeota archaeon | reverse complement strand
GGTTTCTATTCAGTTTACATCCTTGCGAATCACTGGAACGGTTCTGATACCGAAACAAACTGGAACTTGAGTTCACTGGATGACGGGGTTTTGCTGAACATAACCGTTGATGGAACACCGCCGGTGATAAATTCTGTGAATTTAAGTTATGGTGGAGAAAACAAATCCTGGAGCAACATAACCACATACCAGAACATAACCATAATCGCAAATATAACTGACAACCTTCTCGGCGTGAATTCCTCAAAGGTCTGGGCTAACATAACATATCCAAACGGAAGCTCCATAATTCTTAACCTGAGCTCTGCAGGAAGCGATATTTACCAAGCGGTTTGGGATTTCCCGAACCAGAACTCAGAGAATGGAACATATAACATAACAATATTCGCAAACGACACCCTGGATAACCAGGGAAGTTTGCTTGTAACCTTGGGTGTTTTGCCTTCGCCTGATTTTGTGATACCTGCGATATACTGGGAACCCGCAAATCCATATCAGGGGCAAACTCTCAACATAACCTTCACTGTTAATAACACCGGAGTTTCCGGGTTCAACGGAAACGTAACTGTTTACATGTACTGGGATGGTTCCTTGGCGAATTCAACCAATGTAAGCAATACAAGTTTGCAACCAGGTGATTCTGGTGTTAACCTTAGTTTGGAAATCCAGAACTTTAACGGAACCCGCAACTTCACAGCATACATAGACCCGAACAACGGGATTGAGGAGAGATACGAAAACAACAACAACTATACCAAACTTTTCTCCCAGTATTTGAACGCAACTGTTCTGAGCGTAACCTACAATGGAGTGGAATATACCAACAACTCAGCAAAGCCAAAACCCGGGGAAAACATAACCATAAAACTTTCTGTCAAATACTACAATAACGGTTCAGCTGTTTCTGCTCTTGGGATGCAAAACTTCACTTTATGGGATAAATGGGCAACAGGAGGAACAGGATACAGAAACCTCACCAGTCGCTTGTATCAGAAGGATTTCAGTCAGAATTCCTCCGGAATCTACATCTTTAACTATACCGTTCCCTCCATTGTTTCAGGACAGGCAGAATACAATACCCATAACTTTATGATAGAGGTGAAGAAGACCAACTATGAGACAAACTCCTCCGGGGTGAACGGTTATTCCCTGAACGCGTCTAATTTAGCTGTTAGTTTTGGATGGTCTTCCATTACTTTGTACAAACTAACCAGCGGGTCATATGAAACATACCCATTTACTTTAACAGTTACCAACAATGGAATAGCTCCTATATATAACGTAACTGTTACCCTGACAAAAAACAGTTCAAGCGTGAGCCTGTCAAGAACCACATGCGACATAGCGGATATTCCTGCAGGCACCAGCAACACAAGCTGCTCTGTTAAAATAAGCCCAAGTGCTCTGGGAACATACAATATATCCACAAGCCTGATAACAGGAAAGGATGCTCTGAGCAATGCATACAATGGTTCTCAGGTTTTTGGAATAGTCAACGTGGTCCAACAATCAAGTTCTGAAGAAGAGGAAGAAGACGGAACAACAGGAGGGACTACTACACAGACATGTGATTCTGACGCGGATTGTGATGCTAACTATGCCTGCGTGGACGGAACCTGCACAGAAATATCCTGCCCAGACGGTCAGATTATAGACCATTTCTGCGTTCCATACAATTATGGATTAGCAATAACAGAGTATCCGGAATATGTATATGTAGAATCTGGAAAAACCAACTCAACACAAGTGACAGTTAAAAATACAGGAGATAAGACAATGGTTGTAAAGCTTGACGTTATAGTTAGCAACGCCAGTGTTTCTGTTTATCCTGAAAGTTACAGTCTTGACTCTGGAGAAAGCTATTCATTCGCTGTAAATTTCTCTGTGTCAAACACAAAGCTTGGTAACTTCACAGGTGTATTTAAAGCATACAGGGAGGCGAATTCAAGCTTCTACACCACAAAAACCTTCTATCTTGTAGTTTTGCCAACAGAAGAAACAAAGTATTCAATAAACATTTCTTATCAAAGTTATCTTGCAACGCTTCAGGAGCTTGAAAACCAGTTCGAAAAAATAAAATCTTCTGGTGCTTACAACGAGAGCGAGCTTGAGCTTATAGAAGAATTACTGAAGCAGGCAAATGAAACATTAAATGACATTGGAAATTATATAGAGAATGATGATTATATTAATGCACAGAGCCTTTTAACACAGCTAAATGCTACCGTAAATACCATAAAAAACAACATAGAAGGTCTTTCTGTAACCCCCGCGCCTGATGGGTCTGCGTTATGGTTCTGGGCAGGGATAGGAATAGTGATTGTGTTTGTTATAGGGTTCTTTATGTATATGTTTTATCCGCCTTTGGAAGGCTACCACCCGCAAAAAGGATATAAACCACCAAGACAGGAAAAGCTTCTGGAAAAAATAAAAAGGGTTCTTAAAGAAATTCTAGAAAAACTGAAAAGAAAGAAAACTTCTGCCGGGTTTTCATTGCCGAAGAGTGTAAAGATTTCGCGTCATCATACAGAAGGAACAGGAAGGTATATGGACGGGTATAAGAAAATAAGAG
>QMZY01000135.1 GCA_003663415.1 Candidatus Aenigmatarchaeota archaeon | reverse complement strand
GACTCACTGTTTCCTTTCTTAATAGTAGTGCCAACGATAGAGTTAAAGGAGCAGTGGAAACGAAGGATACAGAAATTCTATCCAAATATAACCATAAGAGGTATAGGAGGTGGAGAAAAATACAATCCAAATAAAACCCTTTATAACAAAACAGCAACAGTAGCAGTGATAAATTCCATGCGAGACCAACCTTTTTCATGCAAGACTGTTATACTGGATGAGGTGCATCATTACAGTCTTCTTGCTTCTCAAAATTACAGGATTTGGGATAATGTGGATTACAGGTATATCATGGGCTTATCGGCAACACCAGTTCCAGAGAGATTGGTAAGGATAGGTGGTGGTTGGGATATTCCTCTGGTTTATAGGTATACTTTGAGTCAAGCATACAGAGATAAAATCCTGTTAAGACCTGAGATTATCCTAAAACCTGTAAATCTTACTGAGAGCGAACAGGAAAGGTATGATATGCTAACAGAGAAGATGCGAAATAATACAAAGAAATTTGTTGATTTCGATGATGCACCGATATGGTTCAAAGCCTGTGCATTTGAAAGGAATGAAATATTGTTTAATTCGAGGATGAAACTTGAAGTATTGGAGAAAATTCTTAGTGAGATTGATTTCCAAAAAGCCATAGTTTTCACTGAGCGTATTGAAACTGCTGAGATGATAGCGAGAAGGATTAATGAAATTAGAATTGAAGCACTGGCACTGCACAGCGAGCTAAAAAAGAAGGAACGAAAAGAACTGGTGAGCAGGTTTATTAATACCTCTTATCCTGTGGTATTGGTGACAGCCCACCTTTTCGAGGAAGGGATGGATGTTTCTGAAATAGACCTCTTAATCCTCTATAACTTCAATAGCACCAAGCGAGAATCATTACAGCGAATTGGAAGGAGTTTGCATAACCATTCAAATGTTCCAAAGGTGTATATCCTATATTATAAGGAAACAAAAGAATCTCGTATAGCTAAGAAAATTAGGAGAATATTTGAATAATGACAGAACCAATAACAGGTGCGCAAATAGTATATGTAGCTAAAATAGCCTTAGTAATATCCATCATATACCTAATCAGCAGGGTTGTTCCTGCAATACTGGAATACAAAAAGATAAAATATCTTGAGGTGGTGATAACGACGAAACAATGTGATAGTAAATCAACATCTTTTCAGAGAGTATTGAAATGGATAAAAGATAAGAGAAAGAAAGAAACAGAGGAGGATTATTTGAGGAGATGGGAGAATAAGAAAAGTGGAAGGATGTTTGAATAGCCAAAAAAATATTTAAATAAAACTTTTATATTAATATAAGAATGAGAACAAGAAGAAAAATGATAAAAGATACAAGGGAATTAGTGAAGACAATAGAGCAGAGAATAATCAAAAAGTATGGTTCATGTCCTACTTTCCGTCCATTAAGATATCAGCTAAAGTGGTTAGGAGGACATAAAGTAAAAGTAACAGCATGGCAAGAGAAAGCAGGCTCTACATATAATGATATTGAATTCATTGCTACAATGACTAAAGATGCAATGCGAGAGAATGAAAATAAACTGTATGAGTGGATATTTGATAGGGCACAGTCTAAAAAACTTAGTGACTTTCTGTATCCAACTGGGAATGTTTACAGAGACTATGAGAGAAGATTATTAAGGAAAAAGTTTTAAAGGGTTGAGGATTTCTAAGCAGAATATCTATAAATAATTGTTTATGGGCTATTTTTAATAGGGTAACTATTAAGATAAAAAATGAGAAAGAAATTAAAATCCAGAAATAATGGTATATACAAACTCATAGGACAGATAAAACAGCAACAATCAGACGAGAGGATTTTAAAAGCCATAAAAACCTTAGACCCGCCTACTGATTTGCAGACTTTATCAGAGGTATTAAATCTCCATAAAGACACGATAAGAAAGCATCTATATCGGCTAAAAAGACAAGGTAAGGTCAGAATCACGAGGAATCCTGCCAATAAAAGGTTTTTAGCGATTTATTATGTTAGGGGGTAATGGAAAATGAAAAAGAGTGAAAATAAGATAGCATGGAGTAGTAGGATGAAAGTAGTCTCCTATATTGGTGGAGAAATCCCTCACAAAGGGGATATTGTAAAAGTTAATCATGATACCATGTCAGATGATTGGGTCAAAAATCATACATCCCCTAACAAACTTTATCAGGTTACTTATGTGGATGTATATATGGATTTCGATTATCGTGAATTTTTTGTTGTTCTTAATAACAAGATTGAAGTTGCGGCGATATATTTGCAGTTAGTTATTCCTTATAACTTTGATTATTTGGTTGAAATTATAGAAATAGGAGATAAGAGTATACCAGTAATTTTTATGATAAAGAAGCCAACATAACTAAAAGAGGTTCAAAAATAAAGCAAAGAAAAAGTTAGGAGGTGAGATGAAATGAAAAAAGAAATCATAAGGAAAATAGTGGGTTCAATACTACCATCAGATTTGACTACTCTTGTTGTTTGGATACTTGGTGCTTTTTTGATAAAGGTAAGCGCTAATATAAGAAATACACCACAGGAAATACGAATGATGTATCTACTGTTTATTACACTATATAT
>QMZY01000134.1 GCA_003663415.1 Candidatus Aenigmatarchaeota archaeon | reverse complement strand
TTTTCCGTTACATTCGGAAACATCTGCAATTATGTCCCATTCCGCCAACCTTCCTTTCACAATACTTTTGCTCTGGCTTATTATTATGTTGATTTTAAACAAAGCCATAATATTTGCAACCTTCGCAAGGCTGCCAGGAACATCATCTATAACAATCTTAAATTCCGCTGTTTTGCCTTTCATTAAAGGCAAAAGCTTGGCTTGCGTTTTCTCATTATCAGGTATTAATATAACCTCTACGCCCTTTTCAAGCCCAAGGGTTTTCCTTATATGAGAAGGTATCAGTATTCTTCCTTTAGAATCCATTTTTGTTATATTTGAATATCTCATTAACTCACCATAATTAAACCAATATATATTAATGTGCCCAAAGGTTTAAATAGTTTTCCCACATTGTGTGGGACTAGACAAAATCTTTAACTGTAAGCAGACCAGAACGAGCTTTTGCAACATTTGGTATAGAATTTACTATTATCGCCGCTGTTGCTGTGTCTCCTTGAATTCCATTCTTTATCTCAAGGTTTATAGGCGGGTCTCCTGCTATATTTATCACATCTTTGTTCTCTGCTCCTGCATACATTTGGAATTCAAGGCTAATAACAGGCTTATTTTCTATCACGCCTGAGGCTGTTTGCTTTATTCCCAGAACCCTTTCTCCATCGCATACAGGCTCTATATCTTCTTTTATTTCGTCAAGTTTCATATCAAGAGCGTCGCTCACCATCCTTAAAGACTCAAAAAGACCAACATGCCCAAATCCTGTTCTGTTAAGGCGCTCCTTAAACTCTTCAAGGTTCATTCCAATACCAACTTTTTTCTGAAAAGGCAGTCTTCTTTTGGAAGCGTCACCGCTTCTTAAAACCCTTATCTCGTTTATTTTTTTACAGTTCTGTGCTAATGCCAAAACCAACCTGTCCATAACAAAACCAGGATTTACTCCTGTACCTAAAACACTAACATTATTTTCTTTAGCTAATCTGTCTATTCTCTCTGCAATTTCAGGGTAACGGGGAAAGGGATAAACAAGCTCCTCACAGGTGGATATGAAATTTTTGCCTGCTTTAACAGATTCTGTTATTTGTGGTTCCAGTTTTTCAAGCCATGATATGCTTGAATTAACAACAATGTCAGCTTCTTTGGAAAGCGTTTCTTTAAGGCTGTCTGAAATCTTTACGCCTGTTTCTTCTTTTCCCAGAACCTCTCCAAGATCTTTGCCAACAAGCTCTGGATTTATATCAACTGCACCAATGATTTTGAATCCCTTTTCCATTGCAAGCTTTGCGATTTCCTTGCCTATGCTTCCAAGACCGACCTGAATTATTCTGATTTCATCCATAGTAATATTTAATTTCCTTCTATTCAATTATTTATAAATTACTGGACAAACGGGGCCATGGTGTAGGTTGGTCCAGCATCCGGGCTTAGGAAGCGTCCAACGGGTGCAAAAGGAAAAGCCCGAGACCCGAGTTCAAATCTCGGTGGCCCCATAAAAATATTTTAATACTCCTCACCAACAAAATAGTATGTTTAACTGGCTTCTTTTATTGACAGGTATTGTGGGTTTTGGTCTTGCTGCTTATTGGGATTTGAAAACAACAGAATTTCCAGACTGGTTGCCGTACTCTATGATTGTTGCCGCGCTTCTTGTTCGGGGCGCCTACGCATGGGTTGAGCAAAACCTGTCAATTCTTTTTTCCTCTGTTTTTGTGGGTCTGGTTTTTCTGGGTTTCGGCTTGGCTCTTTATTATGCAAAGCAGTGGGGGGACGGCGATGCCTGGTTGCTGGGTGTCCTTGGCTTTTTGTTTCCCGACTCTGCCGGTTTTTTCGCATCGAGGTTTTTACCCTTTCCGTTTGTATTAATCTTCAATTTCTTTTTTGTGGCTTTCGTGTATTTGATAATATATTCTCTTGTCCTTGGAATAAAATCTCCAAAAACTGCTAAAAAATTCTTCCCTGAATTAAAAAATGAATGGAAAAGGCTTACAGGATATTCAATATTTATATTGGCTGTAACCTGCACGCTCAGTATATATATGTATTATATGAATGTTCCTGTGCAGGACATACATGGCATGTTTTTGTTTCCCGTTCTGTTTGTTTTTGTTTTGCTGTTTGCATATTACGGTAAATTTGTGGAAAAGAACCTGTTCAGAAAAAGGATTCCTGTAGAAAAACTCAGACCCGGCGACGTTCTTGTTAATGAGAAATGGAAAGGTTTGACAAAGGAAGATATAAAGAAACTGAAAAAGAAAGGGGGTTATGTCTGGATAAAAGAGGGTGTAAGATTTGCTCCCGTATTTATAATAACCCTGTTAGTAAGTTTGTTCTATGGAAATATGCTTGGAATGCTTTTAGGGTTTGGTTTTTAAATTCACAGAACACCACCGAAAGTTTTATAAATAAATTATCACTATTTAATAGTGATAAATATTTGGAAGGTGTCGTATGAAGATAAAGAACTATGTTGGAAGGTGGTTAATGAGTGCCGCCTTGGTAACTTCTCTGTTTGGCGGTATGCCGAATCAGGCGACCGCACAGAGTCAGGGCGGACAGAACAGGTCAGAAGCTGTACACGAGGCATTCGAGGATATAATGAATATTCGAGGGCGGTCGGCTTAT
>QMZY01000133.1 GCA_003663415.1 Candidatus Aenigmatarchaeota archaeon | reverse complement strand
TTCCGTCCTCCAGGAACCAAACCTGACCCTGAACCTGACCTCAAACCTCAACCTTTCTTCCTGCTCGCTCCTTTTCAACCAGACCCGCATAAAAATGAACCTTTCCAACAACCTTTGCTCCCTTTCCCTGAACCTAACCCCGGGAACCCACAACATCCTGATACAAGCCCAATCAAAAAACCTGACCAACTCAACCCTCCTAACCCTCTCCTATCAGCCAATCAAGCAGACCACACCAGTTGCAAAACTCTTCACCAGAAAAGGCTTCCGGAACCTGACCCTAATTCCCAAAAAAAACAAATTCGACCTGATAATCACCAGACATTCAAAAGGCTTTACCGTTTTCTCTGAAACCCCATCCATCCAAATCCTTGGAATAAAAAACCCTCCAAAAAACATAACTTTCTTCCTTGACTTCGTCAATGATTCCAAAACCACCACAGAAGTCTTTGTCTCCCCTTCCATAACTTTTGACTCCGCCACTTTGGTTCTAAAGAAAAGAGGAGAGGTAAGAAGCATAATGAAATGCGAAGAACCTGATGGTTTTGAATGCAAAAACTGGAAACCCGTAAACATTCCCTTCCGGGACCTTGGTGATTACATAGTCTTTCACCCGCCCGCATTCTCTGCATACGCTGGTTCAAACATAACAATCCTGAATGTTCAGTCTTATCCGCAGGTAGGAGGGAACTGGACAGTCCGCTTTACCACAACAGGCCAGGCAAACCTAACAATAACAGCTGTAAACGGAACAACCTGGACAAACTATTCAGACCAAGACCATGACCTGAAATTCCTTGAAATCAAATGCGGAAACCAAACCCTTTCCTATCAATGGATAAACACAAGTGATAATTGCGAAACAGAAACCTGCTCTGTTTTCATTCCCGATTATTACTGCAATGAAACAGGTCACGAAGTCTCCAAAGTTCTAACAGGCGGAACCCATATTCTGGAATTCACCTTTGGAGAAGATACGGAGTACGCAAGGAACCAGGCAGAGTATACATGCGATTCCTGCGAGTCATGCACCGATTACCTGACAAACGGTTCCCTTTCCGCTGGCGACATATTAAAACTCACAGCCGATATTATCAACTATGCAGGCCTTAACGACAGCACAGACCCGGGGGAATCCTGCATAAAATTCGGCGGAGCTGACAACATAATCTTTGACTGCAACGGCAAAACCATCTCAGGAGACGGAGACAATTACGGCTACGGAATCTGGCTGAACGACTCTTTAGGAGGTTCAAACAACAACACAATAAAGAACTGCGGGAATATAAGCTATTTCTACTACGGAATCTACTTTGAGTCCAGCGACAACAACACCCTCCAGAACATCACTGCAAATTCTAACTCATTTGGAATCCACCTCTACTCCTCCTCCAACACCCTCCAGAATATTACAGTTCAGGAAAACCAGTGTTATGACATATACTTCTATGCCTCCTCACCCTCCGACTGCAACAACCTCTTCCAGAATGTAACTGGCTCAGGAGATAGACCCATAGAATACTATAATTACTCCATAAACTTAGAAAATAAAACCTTCTCTGAGTTGGTTTTGTGTAATGCCTCCAACTCAAATATAACAAATATAACAATTATTGGCTCTGATACAAAGAAAAATAATGCTCTGCTTGTTTATTACACAAACAATTCCAACTTCAAGGACATAAATAGTTCTTATAATTATTATGGAATCTACCTCTCCTCCTCCAACACCAACACCCTCCAGAACATCACTGCAAATTCTAATGAATGTGGAATCTCCCTCTCCTCCTCCAACACCAACACCCTCCAGAACATCACAGCCAAGTCCAACTCGGTGTATGGAATCATCCTCTTCTCCTCTTCCAACACCAACACCCTCCAGAACATCACTGCAAATTCTAACTGGTATGGAATCTCCCTCTCCTCCAACACCAACACCCTCCAGAACATCACTGCAAATTCCAACCAAGATTATGGAATCTACCTCTCTTCCTCCTCCAACACCCTCCAGAACATCACTGCAAATTCCAACAGCAAGTATGGAATCTACCTCTCCTCCAGCGATTCCAACACCCTCCAGAACATCACAGCCAAGGAAAACCACTATTATGACATATTCTTCTCTCCCTCCTCATCCTCTGACTGCAATAATATCTTCCAGAATGTAACAGGCTCGGGAGACAGACCCATAGAATACTACAACTACTCCGTGGACCTCCAGAACAAAACCCTTGCAGAACTCATACTCTGCAACGCCTCCAATTCAAACATAACAAACATAACAATCTCAGGCTCGGACACATACAAAAACAATGGACTCTTGGTTTATTACACAAGCAACTCCAACTTCAAAGACATTAACAGCTCCTATAACTACTATGGAATCTACCTCTACTCCTCCAGCTCCAACAACATAACAGGCTCCGCAATAACCTCAAGCTCCAGTCACGGAATCTACATAAGTAACTACGCCTCAGACAACAACCTCTTCTACAACAACTTCCTCAACAATACCAACAACTTCCACATAGCTTCAGGAGCAGACAACTACTGGAACACAACCCTCAACTGCTCCTCGGGACCGAACATAATAGGAGGCCCCTGCATAGGAGGCAACTACTGGGCAAAACCAGAC
>QMZY01000132.1 GCA_003663415.1 Candidatus Aenigmatarchaeota archaeon | reverse complement strand
GGGTATCGACGATGCCGCTGACAATCTGCTTCGCTATATTTATATTATTTTTAAACATGGAATAAAAATCCGGGAACCATTTTTTTAAAGGAAGGATTGAATCCCCTCTTCTCACGCCCCAGGTGAATACCGAATACCCATCGTCCGTATCCTCCATAACTATGGCGTCCGATTCTACGGTTCTCGTATTGTTCAAAAACCTAACCTTTAATTTGGCTTGCGTGAGTCTTCCCCTTTCGTCGTAAATGTAGGGTACCAGAATCACCCTGCTTCTCAGTTTCTTAATAGTTTCTATTTCCTCCTTCTTTTTAGCCTCCTTTATTATTTTTTCCTCTTCCTTTTTCACATTCCTTTCCTTTTTCAGTTCCCTTATTTCAGCCCTCAGTTTCGCTATCTCAGCCTTCAGGCGAATATTTTCCTGGCGAAGGGCGGCATCGACCTTATCCTCCGGAACATCGACTAAATAAATCCCTGGATGAAACCAGGACTTTATCTTCCCTATAATTTTATCCTTTATTTTCCCGAGAACCATTCATTTACCACCGAGCTCGGACTCAAGTATATCCTGATCGAGTGCGAATCCTCCCCTACTACTTCTCTTTTTTTTCTTCCCCTTCACCTTATCGTAGACAACCTTTAATAGTATAATCATACCTGCTGGTAATGCCACGTAGAGCAGCAGGATGATGAACCAGTTGGGCGATGGCGGTGACGCCACCGTGAATCTTTCATCGCTCGCGTCGAACTCCTCAACCTCTGATAACTTCACCTTTATCTTTTTGTACTTCGACACATCCACGGTATCGGACACTCCGTTGTGAAAGCTCAGCGTTATAGTTTCCTTCTCACCGCTCAGCGTGACCACCTCCGCTTCCACCTCTCCGCTCCATCTGTATGTTTCGTTGTTCGACAGCAGCTTAAACGTCACAAGCTTATCGTAGGGCAGGCTACCTTCTACCTTGCGTCCGCCCGTGTATGCGAATACGGAAACCTCGGGTTTCTGCTCCTTACCGATCGTTACTTCGATTATATCGCTCGGCTCGTATCCCTCTTTTTCGGCGTAAATTTTGAAACTTCCGCTGTGGTTGAAGCACAGCCTGACGTATCCCGCGATGCCCGATTGATAGGTCTGTATCTCGTCGTTGAACACAACCACGGCGGCGTCCCTTACGCCGAGATGCGTTGAGTTATCCTTTACGAAACCACCCACGCATATTACATCCTCGTTTACTCCTATCACAGGGTTGTTGTTTAAGAGGCTTATCGTCAGCTTTTTCTCTTTGTTTTCCTCCACGGAGCACTCCCTATCGATTTCCAAGGGAAATATTTTCTCCTCTCCTGTCGTGCTCGTGACCCTTACCGAAAGCATGGTTTCTTCTTTTTCGGGGACTATGAACTGATAGTAGCCGGAGGAGCTCGTAAAGGTACCTATAGCCATGTTCTTGCTGTCCGTTACCGTTATCGTGCCCGGTGCGGTCTTTATTATGGTGAGTTTCCCTGGGCAGACCGCAGAAAGTTTAAACAGGTTTATTTCTTCCTCACCCAATCCCTCTATCTTCGTTACGTTCGCGGTTATGCTTGAAGAATAAAGAGTTACGTCGGCTATATTCTCGAAGCACCAGTTAAGCTCCAGCATGTAATCTATTCCGGCACACGAGAATGTCGAGTTTTCCCCAACATTAACAACCTTGGTTTCGGCGTCGCATCCGAATAGATTCAAAAGTACGGAGTTCGGCGACACGTACTTAACTATTATTTTTGAACCGCTCGGCAGTAATAGGGAATCCCCCTTTGCCACAGTTCCTCCGAACACCTTGTAATAAGGCGTTGGTAGGTTGACGTTGATTGAAAGGGTAAATGTGGTGTTGGTTATCGTTGAGTTTCCGGAAGCCACTATGAAGGTTATGTTTTTTGACGGCTGCGAATAACCTTCCGGCACCTTTACCACGAAATTAAAGTCTTGGTTTTGCGAGAATGTTTTGGGGAAGTAATCGCTGGGCGTTATCCAAGCGTTATCCTGCGGGTTCTGCAGATAAATGGTGGCGTTTATTTCACCCGGCTCCAGTTTAAAGGTGAATGCTACCTCCTTCATTTCTCCGGGAGAAAGAGTAATGGTTTTTAAGTCGGGTATTACGTAACCGCACACGCCTATGGTGCTCAACAGCGAAAGCAGGGTAAAAAACTCGAACAACCTTCTCATGATACCACCTCATTTGCCTATTTCCATCTTTTTTATCACCACGTCACCCTTACTGTTTTGATAAAAACCTACGTAAGAGCCCGAATCTATGTTCAAAATTTCCCTAACTTCCTTCGGAAGGAAAACCATTTTGTTTCTACTTACTTTCGCCACATCAATGAATTTTAATTTGTGAGACTTAAACATAACCCTATTTAATGTTTAACATTTAAATATTTTTTGATGAATAATAGCAGCATGGAAAAACGGTTCTTGAAACCGCTCTGCGAGCGAAGAGCGTGCATAATATTTCAGACAGCACTCGAATACTTCAACTACCCGACAAACCCAGAAAATATAGAGGAAATAAGGGAATTTTGCTACAAAATGCTCAAAGGTTACAATCCGGTGGAGATAGAAATTGTAAACTACCACCCGTTAAAACGGGTGGCTTTGTAGGGCGATAAGCCCTACGGGGTGGTTTACGCACCCCCTGGCATTAGGGAGCGTTGCCCTAATGCCAATGTTCACAGATGCGTTGAAATCGGCGTTATAGGTGTG
>QMZY01000131.1 GCA_003663415.1 Candidatus Aenigmatarchaeota archaeon | reverse complement strand
TTTGTTCGGAAATCCCAGCGAGCCCATCCAAGCTTTTTAGATTCACCCAGCCGTTAGTTTTTTATGGACAGGCAAAAGAACAAGTTTTGCTATTTGCTCCACCATTTTTGGCTCTACAGAAATTATATCCATTGTTGAGATTATTCCTATCAGTCTGTTTTTATCAATTACAGGCAGTCTTTTGACTTTGTTTTTCAGCATTGCCTCTACAGCATCTTCTAAATCAGCGTCTGGTTCTATAAACACAATGTCCACGCTCATCGCATCCTTGACTTTTGTATCCGATGCGTTGAGGTTTTCTGCAACAACGTTTCTCAATATGTCTCTTTCCGTAAGAATGCCTTTGAGTATTTCATTCTCTGAAACAACAAGACAGCCTATGTTGTAGTGATTCATTGTTTTGGCTGCTTCCTGTATGCTCGCTTCAGGAGAAATGGTTTTCACTTCTTTTGTCATTACATCTTTTACCTGCATGTTATCTCCTTTTGTCAGCTCTCGGAACAAAAATCCTGTATTTGTCTTTGTCTTCCATTTCTTCTATAATTCTTTTGATTATCATTTTTTCAGGGTCTGGCAAAAGCGGTATCCTTTTCTTTATGTCTTCAAAGGATTCAAAGGGTTTGGTTTTTCTTTCGTCTATTATAGCCCACAGGTGCCTTTTGCCTATTCCCGGCAAAAGCTCTAATTGGTGCATTCTTGTTGTTATTTGGCCTGATTTGTTAAAAAAGTCTATAAATCTTTTTGGGTTTTTTTGCACAATTTTTTGAATAGTTGGTTCAAGCTCTTCTCTTGCTGCGACTGTTAAATCCTTAACATCAATCCTTCCTCTTATGTATTTCACTCTGTCTCTCTTCCCGTCTCCTATGTAAACCCTGTCTCCCTGCGAAAGAGTCACGCCCTCTCTTATTATCACTTCAAGTAAAGAGAAATACCTGTCTCCAAGAACCTGTGCAACAGGCTGTGACCTTTCCATAGCATAGTGACCATGAGCAAGAAAATCCAGAACAATTGCCCATTCGTCTTTTCTTATATCTTTTCCTCTCATAATTATCACTAACAAGAATTAGATTTTTGATTTAAATTTCTTAACTGAATTTTTTTACAATACTCAGTATCTTTTTTTTCTCCTCGTCTGAAAGATTAACAACCTCGTTTGCAAACAAAACCCTTAAGTCGTCTAAATCTTGCGGTAAAATGTTTGCTATTGCAACTATGTGCTTTTCTTTGAGCTTTTCAATCCCTTTTAATTCTTCCATCATTTGCTTTACTGTTTTTTCAGAAAGCTTTGAAAACTTTTTTAAGTGCTCCAATGCGTTTTTCTGTTCATATCCAAGTTCTTTTTCCTTTTGCCTTTTTGCTAACAGCTTCTTGGCTTCAGCCCATGAAACAAATCTTTCATTTAATATCTTCATTCACTCACCTGTAATGGTTTTAAGTGTTCTGGCCTTGCTGTTATTTCTTTTTCCCTTTTTCCTGTTTTCACAGTAATTACGTACGCCCTTCCTCTCTTCTCTTTGACTGTCCCGACCTTTCCTTTAAACCTTACATGAGGCATTGCTTTCTGTGAAAAAGGGTCTGGATTGATTATAACCTTTTCGTTGGTTTTAAATTCCTGAAGGAACCTTGTGACTGTGAATTTCTCTCTTAGCCTTTTTCTCAGCTTTTTTCTTGTTCTTGACCTGTATCCTTTTCCTGATGTTGTCATATTTCCTCTGTATGAATTTTTATCACATCAAGTTCTAACACTTTTGCCGGGTTTTCAAGGATTTCAGAGACAGACGGCTTTGTTCTGCCCTTATCTCCTGTTATTAGTTCTTTTATATATAAACCTGCCTCTGCTCTTATTATAAATTCACACTTTTTATTGGTTATAACCTTCCATTTTATATTTTTAACCCTTTTTTCCCTTAATTTATCAGCTCTTCTGTGTAAAACCCTTGAAGGTGTTCTCTGTTTTATAATAATTCCTTTCAGTGTTTTTAATTTTTCAAGGTTTTTTACTGGTTTTTCAAACTCAGCAAGAACCCTGTATGTTTTGTCGGGCTTTGCTGATTTTACCTCTATTACTTTGTTTTTATCGCAAAAAACAAGGTCTCTGACCTTTATTTTTTTTGATTTGTTTATCTCCTTTTCAAGGGATTTCAGGTCTGTGTGCCTTTTTTTCGGGTTTTTTATTTCAAAAACAAACGGTCTCCAATCCAAGCAGCGAGCGTCTATGTCCTCTCTTCCGCACCCATGAAAGGCGTGCGAATCGCCTGGTATTCTCTTTAGAGCACATTCTGCTATTATGTCTTCTACTGTTATCGGATATTTGTCCCATTTGGTTTGCGGAATTCCCCTTACAAGCTTCTGATATTCTCCGTAAATAAACACGGGTTTGATTTCGAGCCTGATTTTTTTTTCTTCAAGGTCTAAAATGATTGTGAGAGTTGGGTTTTGTTTGTCTGCTTTTTTTCCTAGCTTTTTTTCCATTTTTTTTCCTATTTCCCTGTTTGCCTCTGCCTTGAAAGATTCACAGTATTCAATTCCTGTTTCTTCCCAGAGAGATTCTTCTTTTCTAATCAGCTCAGAACTCATAACAGTTCCTATAACAAAACTCTCAAATTCTATGCCTCTTGTTTCCTTGACAATTTTTTCAGACCATTTGTCAAGTTCCTGAAAAAATCCCCCGCATATCTCACACTTCCCTTTCAATGGTTTTTCAAAGCCCTTTTCTCTCAGGATTTTTCTTACAGCTTTGCCTCTTTCCTTGTTTGTGAAGCCG
>QMZY01000130.1 GCA_003663415.1 Candidatus Aenigmatarchaeota archaeon | reverse complement strand
TCAAACAACCCCTGATGTTTTTGAATCAGATGCGAACAAAGCTTATGACTGGAGTGAAATCGCAAACCAAACATCGCAAAAAGGGTGTTTAATGATAATTGTAAAAATTTTAACCAATGATAAAATTGTATGGACAGGCTTCTGGGAAAACATTGAAAAAAATAACGGTTTTAACAGATACGAATATCCTTTAGATGAAGTGGATGTGTATGTGAAAGATACTGAAAAAGCATCCCTTGTAAGAAATTTTATCGAATCTTTTAAGGTTATTCCTTTCTCTTCCGAATGGGTAACAAGGGTTGTTTTTCCAACAGCAAGCATACTTTATGAGGCAGGAGGAAACGAACAGGAAATAGAAAATCAGGAATTTGTTTCAAAAACTGAAACAGGCAATCAGGAAATGGGCATTGACAAGGATTATTATTTCATTTTTCCGGGTTTTTCTTCTCAGGGAATCACAGGGGTTATGAATCCTGCTGTTTTTTATTTGAATCCCCTGTATACATGCGATAACCAGGACTGTGAAGAAGAGCTGGGAGAAAGGCAGGCTGCTTGCGGATGTTTTGATTGCGGCTGTCTTAGCGGTCAGTATTGCGATATAGAATATGGGTGCAGGGTTCTGGATATGATTAAGCTTTCGCTTGTTTCAACACCAAACACAAAAATAAGCAACTGTTACGAAGAACATATTATAGTGGTTCCTGTTAAGATAATCAATCCTCCAACAGGTTTGTCTGTTGTTGAGGAAAAGGCAAGCCTTGGCGGAAAGGATTATGAAATTTCCTGTGAAAAGTCTTCTGAAACATATGTTTGTAACGTTACTGTTCCTCCTGTTCCAAACTGTGATGAAGGGACATATGAAGTGGGTCCAAACAGGATAATGTTTAAAATAAGATTCAATAATGCGCATGAAACAATAGAAAAAGACATATCTGTTGAATTCCCTAATATAACAATCGGTTCATTTGAATGCGGAAACAATCAGTGTGAAACCGAACTTGGCGAATCATCTGTTACATGCTGTTATGACTGTGGTTGTTCTGACGGATATTGCGATGCTGTTCCTTCGGATACAGAAGGTTATTGCAGACAGGACCTTGGAAATGAGAATCTGAGGATTGTTAATGTCAATCCGACGCATTTCTATACCTTTAATCCAGGCGATTTGATCAGTTTTGGTGCTGAAATAACAGAAAGGCCAAAATCTTTAAGTGTTTCTAATTGGGAATGCTCTTTAACATGCTCTGTGGAAGGGAACTCTTGTTCGGGTTCCTGCAGCGTTTCCTGCAATGAAGAACCCGGTTCTGAAAACACGTACAATGCAACGTGTACATTAAGCGTGAATATCGACGGATATGACAGCCTGAAGAGTTATACTGTTTATCCTGTTTTGAATGTCACCGCGAAGTACGTTAATGGTTCTAAAGGCAGTGTAACGAAAGAGTTGAGTAAAGCCTTTCCGGCAATAAGCTACGGCGCGCACTGGTGCGGCGACAATAAATGCGACCCTGACGAAAGTTCTGACTCGTGTTGTTATGACTGCGGGTGTCAGGAAGGGTATTACTGCGATACACAGGATACAGAGCATCCAAGCTCCGGTGATATGTGCAAACCGGATTTTGAGATTGTCATTGATAAAATAGAGCCGGAGTCCTTGGAGTTTGTGAGCACGTTCAAAGAGCACACAATAAACATTACAGGACACATTACAACAATACCGGGCGGTTTGAAACTAGACCCCGAATGCAAGCTTTCTGACATGGAAATCCCGTGCTATGCGTCGTGTGAAGAAACAGGAAAAGCTGGAGGAATGTATTATTTCCTTTGCCAGTTAACCATTCCTTCGTTTGATTACAATACATCAAAACACTATGACCCTGTCCAGAAAAAAATAACCTTTGCGCAAAACTCTTTTTCTCTTTCCTGTTCCTACAACAACGGGCCGTCAACTGAAATAAAAACATTTGAAAAAAACATTTCTGATATTATTATAGATGTAGTTTATGAATGCGGCAGCGGAAAATGCGAAAGGGATTTGGGAGAAAGCGCTGAAGTCTGTTGTATAGATTGTCCTTGTTCTGAACTGTATGGAGAAAAATATTTCTGTTATACAGGAAGAAAAAAAGAGGGAGAGTGTTTGTCTGTAAATGAGGTTGCATTGCAGATAGATGAATTTGAACACGACCCTTACAAATGCATAATATTCGAGAGGGGCGGCGAGTGTGTTTTTTCAGAGGGTGACACAGCTTATGTTAGCGTGATAAACCCGCCAAGCGACATTGAGGTTGTGGATTCTTATTATGTGATTGACAACGGGGAGGAAAGCGACACGGAATGCTTCCCTGGCGAAGATATTGGAAAGTATGTGTGCCCGTTTGTTCTGGACAATATTAAGAATTCCGATAAAGGAAAGGAAAGCAGGAAATTTAACCTGCATTTGACCATCAGCTACACGCTTGACAACGCCTTGTTTCTTCAGAACATATCTGCTTCAAAAACGCTGAGCATTGAAAGGGAAAAATCAAAAGAGCTGAAAACATGCGAAGAAGAGGAGAGAAAGCTCGAGAAAGAAATAGAAAGCGCAAAAAAGAAAAAAAGCATGTATATCACAATATTGGCTGTTTTTGCAGCACTGGCCGCAGTACTATGTATAGCCGGTTGGCTTGGTTGTGGCTGGTGCGATAAAGCATGTGCTGTTCTTTTGGTTATTTTAAGCTGCGCAGCGACTTATTTATTGGGTGCGATAGGAAGCGTTCAGAATCAAATCAAGGAATTAAAAGCCAAAAAACAGGCTTTATGCGCTGCAAAAACCTAT
>QMZY01000129.1 GCA_003663415.1 Candidatus Aenigmatarchaeota archaeon | reverse complement strand
GCAAGGAGTTGAGCCGTTTCTACTCCAACTAAAACTTGGAGTAGAAATCTCCACTGGAAATATTTCGGCGGATGGGGTCGCCAGGACTCGAACCTGGACTTGAGGCTCTGGAGGCCCCCGTCCTGCCGTTAGACTACGACCCCTTCTCAACACTAATCCTTAGACGGCCAGAAGTCAACTACTACCATCTAAAGACGGTAGCTTGTAGGTGAGTCTCCTTGCGTCACTATGAGCTCGCTCACCTCTTGCTCGGTTTCTTCACCTTCTTCATCTCGTGCAGCAGGATGAACGTCCTCAAAACATCCTGAGACGACTTGAGATACTTAAATGCAGTTTCTTTATTTCCCTTATCCAGCTCTTTCATCGCAACTTCCGACAGCTGCATAAAGCAAGAGAGTAGGTGCTTGGAGGCACACCACACTCCGTAGTCCTTGTTCGCCATGAAATCTTCGAACAGTTTCCCCCTCAACTTTCTAAGCGTGGAAACTATCTCGGCATACTTTTCCTCTTTAGTTGCTTCCCACGTTTGCTGCAGGTGGCACTCCGCCTCTATGAGATTGCTCATAGCGTACGCCCAGTCCCTTATCTCACTAACATCTAACTCGAAAAGTTTCTTGTCAGCGTTTTCCATCACACCACCTAACACGGCTCCTTATTCCTTATCCTTTCTGTGCATCCGTCCAGTGCCGACTTGATCTTCTCTTTAAAAGCCTCCAGCCTAAATTTCTCTATAAGTTCGTCGAACACTTTCACCACCTAACTATGTTTCTATCTTATTTTCTTCGAGAAAGTCCAGCAGTCTCGTGATAGCCTCGTCCGGTAAATCTCCGCTCGTTGTCTTTACTATAGGTCTGCCGCTTCTTCCTATAATGAGTTCCACGCTTCCTTTCCACCATCTCCCCTCTTTATCCCTCCACTTCACTTCACACACTTCTCTTCCATCGTCCTCCAACCTGCATACGGGTATCAAAATTTCTCTACCCATCACTCTTCACCTAATATACTTTCTAACATTAACTTATTAAAGTTTATCCTTGAGGATGAAATAAGTATCCTGTTCCCCTCACTCAAATAATTCTTACCGAACCTCTTCCTAACACGCGGCGTATCTATGACAATCTGCGGTACCTTCGGAGCCGGGTCGTTGTGCCAAAATATTTTTGCCTGTGAGTTTAAATACAGGTCTATAGTGTTAGGTCTCCTAACAACCGGTATCTCAGAGAGCAAAACCCCTATTTTCGTTCTCAAACAGTACGGGCAGTTCCTGAACACGCACAGCACGTTCATAACACCACCGCAAGGGACTACAACAACCTCTTAATTATTTTAAACTTTAAAAAAGGTAGCCACTCATCGAACTTTAAAAAGTCCGTCACGGGTTCGGGAAGTTCCATCATCTCATCGCTCACCTCATTACCCGAGACTTTATCAACAACGTGGTATCCCTCTCTTTCCAGCTCCTCCTTGAGCATGGCAACTTCCGTTCTCGAAAGCAAAATTTTACCGCCCAGCAATTCAACGTTTTTCTCATCCCCCTCGTAAAAGTACGCCACGAAGGGTGCTGGTAGGTAAAGCGACTTAGCCCTTTCCGCAAAATCTATAACGACCCACCGTGCCATTATTCCCTCACCTCAACCTCTTCTTCAGCAATTTCCTTTACAAATATACCGCACGTGGAGAGCGTTCTCTGGGCGAATTTTTTAGCCGTGTAGTTCTCTCCGTCTATCAGTGCTTCCTTCAACGGATAATATATCTTCGATTCTATTAATGCGTCGAATTTCGATGTGTAGTAATTGAACAACCTCAGTATTTCGTTCTTGTCGAACTCTTTCAACGCTTTTAACAAATCAACGGGCACCACTATGGCTTTTTTCTCAGTTTTTTCAAAGGGGGTGAGCTCCCTTATCATCTGCCTCAACTCCTTCAGCAGGGTTTCCTCATCCCTGCCCTGAAGATTGTAAAACCTCCTCACCACCGAAAGGTATTCGTTGAAGATGTTCATCATGTCCGTGAATACCATACCAAGCTCCTTCGTTATCGCGGGTGCGTTTTCGTTGAATTGCTTCTTGTGTTCTATATACCGAATTATCATCTTACAGAGGGTATAAAGATGCCTGTTTCTTAAAGCCATTTCCTCCCATTCAGACGGAGGTATCATCCTTCACCACCCTTCTCTTCCTTCTCCTTCTTTTTAATACCAAGCCCCCGCAAAGCTTCTATAGTTTCGGTGAACTGGGCGGTGGTTGACCTACCGCTCTTAGCGGCAATATCAAGTGCCCTTTCTATTTCCTCATAAGCCGCTTCCTTAGCCACACGCTCCTGCCCCAGTACCCTCAACTTTCCTAATTGCTCGCGTACGGCTTCGAGCTCCGCGATCAATGCCATCTTTTCTTTCTGGTGCAGCACGCTATCTATCTTGGCTTCCGATAATAAGGTCAGAGCACCCGTTACCAATTCCTGCATCTTCATCGCCTGCTCCACTAGCTGCACCAACCTCGAATTGGCATCGATAGCCATCCTGTTCGCGGCATGTTCAGCCAGCTCCAGGTCGGCTATCTTGGACTGCAACTTAACAACCTTTTCCTTCTCCCTTCTCAGCTCCTCCCTCAGACCGGAAATTTTTTGCTGCAGGGTCGCTATCACATCTTCGTACTCCTTTCTTTCCTGCTCGCTTAAGGGTATTCCCGGGTTGGGATTCCCCTCCTTTTTTTTATTTTTCTTTTTCTTCTTCGGTTCAGGTTCAGGCTCCGGCTCTCGAATTTGATGCTCTTCGTGACGCTCATCAAAGGAAAAGACCAGAGTATGCTTACCCACGTTGATGCGATCACCATC
>QMZY01000128.1 GCA_003663415.1 Candidatus Aenigmatarchaeota archaeon | reverse complement strand
TATCGGAGTAGTGATGGAAAACTGTGTGGGTATTGAGTTTTTAAGGAGAAAAGAAAAAGATCCCACGATTGAGATTTATTATTGGAAAAATCACCAGGGAAGGGAGGTGGATTTTGTTGTTAAAAAGGGGGTTGAAATTCATGAACTTGTTCAGGTCAGTTATGCGTTGAATGAAAATGACGTTAGAGGAAGAGAAACCAAGTCATTGATAAAGGCGAGCGAGGAACTTGGATGCAAAAACCTTCTGGTAATAACTTGGGATTATGAAGGAGAGGAAAAAGCAAAAGGGAAAGAAATTAAGTTCATTCCTCTTTGGAAATGGCTGCTTCGCTCTCACAATTTGTAAAGAAATCATTTCTATACGAAAATTTTAAAAAATAGTATAATTAAAATACAAATTAGAAGTTCTAGAATAGAACAATATTTTTAAATATTGTTCTATAATAAAAAAATATGAAACAACTTTTAAGGGAAATTTTTTTGGAATGGAAGGGGTTTGAAATTCCTGAGATTAAAAAGAGGGAAATAGACCCAACAAGATATACTGATTGGAATGTTATAAAGATTGTCCCTGTGATAGGATTCAGAAGGGTGGGAAAGACATATTTGCTTTTTTCCATTGCGAAAAAACTTAGAGACAAAACACTGTATATAAATTTTGAGGACAGCAGACTGGATACAAAAAACCTGAGTTATTATGATTTCTATTCTGTTCTGAGGGAGATTTACGGGAATGAAAAACTGGTTCTGCTTCTGGATGAAATTCAGGTGGTTCCGGAATGGAGCAGATGGATAAGAACCTTGCACGACACGAGAAACTATCAGATATTTGTTTCCGGATCCTCCTCGAAGCTTTCTTCAAGGGAAATACCAACAGAACTCAGAGGGAGAACAATAACAGTAACATTATATCCCTTATCCTTTAGGGAATTCCTAACTTTCAGAGAATTGAATTACAAAGAGCTTAGCCAATCTCTTATTCTTAGGGAACTGAGAGAGTATCTTTTTTACGGCGGCATGCCTGAAATAGTTCTGTCCGAAAAAGGAAAGAAATATTTGTTAATAGATGAATATTTTCAGACGTTTGTGACAAGGGATGTTTTTGAGAGATACAACATAAGAAACAGGGAAGTTATTAAGACACTGATAAACATGCTTCTGAATTCCACATATTTTACAGTTTCCAAACTTCACAACACATTAAACTCATTGGGTTACAAGATAGGAAAGGCAACCTTGTTGAATTATGTTTCCTATCTCTCACAAACATTTTTTATAGATTTTCTTGAAGTCTTTTCGCCTTCAATTAAAAGAGCTTTGCAGGCACCGAGAAAAGTTTATTTCATTGATAACTTCTTCCTGACAAAACACTCATCAAAATTTTCCCAGAATTTAGGAAGGCTCATGGAAAATGTTGTGTTTTTGGAATTAAGAAGGAGGCAAAACAAAAGACCAACGATGGAGATTTATTACTGGAAAGATTATTATGGCAAAGAAGTTGATTTTGTTGTTAGGGAAGGGTTAAGAGTTAAGGAATTGGTTCAAGTTACCTATGCCTCTGGAATAGATGAAATGAACAGAAGGGAAATTAAAGGATTACTAAAGGCAAGCAAAGAATTGAAATGCAAGGATTTATCGGTAATAACTTGGGATTATGAAGGAGAGGAAAAAGCAAAAGGGAAAGAAATCAGGTTCATTCCTCTCTGGAAATGGCTGTTAGGAGATTCCTGATACAATAAACTGCAAAAGTTTGTGGAATTTTAAAGGGTATAGAAATGTAAAAAAAGTAATACTAAATATGAAGTATTATCCAAGAAAAGTTGGGGAAATGGTTAAAAAAAGAAGCTCAGGCTTCAGGTGCTTCCGGTGGCTTTCTTTTGTGTTCTGATTTCTGGATCATTTGTTTTACTTTTTCCACTTTTTCTGGATCCAGACCTTCTGTGTCTCCCTTTTCCAAGGCCTGAAGGATTTTGTCCAGTTCCTCATAGGTTATTCCCATTTCTCCCTCGTCTGTCTGCCCTTCCCAGAGACCAGCGGAAGGGGGTTTGGTTATTATTTCCTCTGGTATTCCAAGTTCCTTTGCAAGCTCTCTTACCTGTGTTTTGTACAAACCGCCGATGGGCTCTATATCAACGCCGCCGTCTCCGTATTTTGTGAAATATCCAACCATTATTTCGGTTTTGTTTCCTGTCCCTGCCACCAGATAACCGAGTTTGTTTGCAAAGTAATAGAGAGCAAGCATCCTTAGTCTTGGTTTAAGGTTTGCCTTCGCTATCTGGTTTCCGTCTGGAAGGGTTTTTAGAAGTTTATCATAGATTTCGGTTAAATCAACTGTTTGGGTTGGGATTCCGAACTTCTCTGCAACAATTTTGGCATGTTCTAGGTCGCTTGGATTTGAATGACATGGCATTAAAATTCCCAACAGATTATCTCCTAAGGCCTTTTTGCACAGAACAGCCGCTAAGGAAGAATCAACACCGCCGCTCATTCCAATCACCGCACCTTTGGCGTTTGCTTCTTCAACTTTGTTTTTAATCCAGTTCGCTATTTCCTCGGCGTTCATCCCAACCATCTCCTGTTCCCTGCAATGTGGTATTCGATGGTTTCAGGGAAATCGATTTTCTTCCAGATTTCTGTGTTGTCCAGAATGAGTTTGCAGTTTTTCAGGTTTTTCAGAATCTCTTTATTGGGCGTGAACTTGTAGAGGGAATGATCAGCTACGATTAATACGGCATCAAATTCCTGCAGGCCTTCCGGGAATCCAAAGCTTTCGCACTTCGTTATCTTCCGGATTTCCTCTTCCGTGTAATAGGGGTCGTGGATTTTCACTTCAATTCCCTTTTCTTTTAAAGCCTTGGAGATTTTGATTG
>QMZY01000127.1 GCA_003663415.1 Candidatus Aenigmatarchaeota archaeon | reverse complement strand
GCCTTCTCAAGTTTATAAATATGCGACCACATCGGGCACACTGGTCTAAACTCGCACCAGTCGCAAAGATTTGAAACCTTTGGTTTAAATTCCCTTTCTGCTTCTATGGTTTTAATCAGTTCTATGGTTTCTTTTCTCAGCCTTTCTAATTCTTCTTCTGTTTTCCTCATTCTCACCTCTTTGTTTACAGAAAGGAAATGCCAGACAAGTTCAACGTCCTTTGCGTCATGATAGGCTTCCTTCACAGCCATTGTGTAGAGGGCAAGCTGCCTGTCCTCTTTTAAATACTGCTTTAACGGCAAACCAAAACTGGTTTTATAATCATGTATTTCATACACACCGTTTTTCCATGCCAATCTGTCAATAACACCCTGAAGAACAAACCTCTTTTCAGGGTCCAAAGCTATTTTAATTTTCTGCTCCAGACCTATGGTGGTTTCCTGATTAAATGGCTTATAGCTTTCAAAATAATTTCTTATATATTGTTCCCCCATTTTCCTGTAGTTTTCTTCTGTGTATTCTTTTCTGACCATTATTATTTCAGGGTTCCATTTTTTTCTCCATTCTGAATTATAGAAATCAAGAAGCTCCTGAAGGGTGTTGTATTTTTGAAACCTCAAATCCCTGTATAATTTTTCAAGCGTTCTGTGAACCAGTATTCCCAAAAAAGCCTCCACGGTTTCAGCTAAAGGAGGTATGACCTTGTCAATATATTTCAGCTTAAACTTGTAAGGGCACTGTTCAAATGTTGAGAGTCTGGAATGCGAATATACAGGCATATCTAAAGTTTAAAATATAAAAATAAAAGTTTTCCCATACCACTGTTCCGCTTTTCCGTTACCAGAACCCTAGAACAAAGCAAGACAAAAGAACCACTGTTATTATTCCAAGAGCATAGTGTATTCTTTTGGAATTGAGCTTCCCTGCCAGAAAGCTTATCAGAAGAAAAGCCAAAACAATCAAACCACCAAGCTTGTTTCCGTCTTTAACAGTATAATCAATCCAGTAAAGAAACAGACCCACAGCATAAAACGCAATGACAGGAGAGAAAAGAACAGCATGAATTGTTTTGAATTTCTGTTTGTCTATTGCACCGAAATACACAAGCGCAGTAAAAAATGAAACAAGAGCAAAAATCCAGGATATTGTGAAAAACAGCCAATACACTATATCACCTCCCCTATTTCTTCTATATATCCGGCATAGAGGCTGAGGTTCCCTTGTTTCAAAGCAAGCATGGCATTATGATACAAATCTGCAATTCTTTTCAGTTTTTCTTCTGCTGTTTCTTTTGTTTTTCTCTCCTCTGCTTCCCTTTCCCCCCCGAACATTTCTTTGAGAGCGTCCCCAAGCGTTTTTTTCATTACAATTCTGTTTCCATAAGCAAGGATAACCCTTTTCAATTCAGGAAGCGTTCCCTTTTCCGTAGCCTTCAAATACACGGGCTCCACGTATATAATAGAATTTTCTATGGGTATCACAAGGATGTTCCCCCTTATAATCCCTGAGCCAGCCTGCGACCATAAAGTAAAGACTTTTGATATTTCTGTATTCTGGTCTATCCTTGCCTCTATCTGCATAGGACCATATACAAGTTTCTGTTTTGAAAACTGGTAGACCATAAGTTTTCCATATTCAGGCGTGTCGCATCTCCCGGCCATCCACCCGATAAGATTGTCTTTTCCCTTTGGCGTGAACGGAATCATAAGTATAAATTCCTCTTTTTCAGAATCAGGAAGTTTCATTATAATAAAATAAGGAAGCATTTTCTGCTTCCCCCCGCTGTATATTTCTTCAGGCATGACCCACACATCCTCTTTGTTGTAGAAAACCCTCGGGTCTCTCATGTGGTATGTGGAATAAATTTCTGCCTGAACTATAAACAAGTCTTCCGGATACCTTATATGTAATTTCAGGTGTTCGGGCATTTCTGAGAAATCTTTAAAAAGAGCAGGGAAAATCTTTCTGTAAGTTCTAATCAGCGGGTCACTGTCATCAATTACATAATATTTAACGTCCCCATTATATGCATCAATCACAACCTTTACAGAATTTCTTATATAATTGATAACTCCGTAGCCTCTGATATATACAGGCTCGGAATAAGGAAATCTGTCCGTAACAGTGTATGCATCTATTATCCAGTACAATTTTCCGTCAGAAACCACTATGTACGGGTCTGAATCATACATAAGGAAAGGGCATATTTTTTTAACCCGCTCTTTTATGTTGGTATACATAAGAATTTTGCTTTCTGGTTTTATGGAACTGGAAACAAGAAGCTCAATATCACCGAGCTTTAACGCATACACAAATCTTTTAACAGGGTCGAGCAAAACCCCGCCAGAACCGTTGTAAATTGAATATATATTGTCTTCACCGCTTGGATAATCAAATTCTTTTGTGCTTGTTCTAACCACTACGTATTCCGAGGGTTTCTCCCCGTAATAAATCTCAGGTCTTTTAATAACAAAATAATCTTTTGATGGCGGGATATCTTTTATATAAAAAACAGGTTGACCCTCTTCGGAAACTTTATCCACGGGATTCATTACAATACCGTATCCATGCGTATAAACCAAATGCTCATTAACCCATGTTTTTGCATTGGAAGGCAGGTTTTCTGTGTTAATTTCCCTGCCGGAAACCATTACCTGTTTGTATTCGTTTCCTATTTCATATCTGTCTATATCCACGTCAAGGAAATCATAATATGTCCTGAACAACTGAAGCTGTTTGTATGTTTCTTTTAGAGGTCTCCAGTCCCATATCCTTATATTGTTAATGGTTCTGTTGTTTTTTTGTATGTCTTTGAAAGTGAGGTTATAATCAACCTGAAACTGTTTTCCCTCTATTTTATCCAGATTATATGCAGAAAGCGTGTTCTGAATGTTCCTTTCAATATAAATTCTTTCCATATTAAACTC
>QMZY01000126.1 GCA_003663415.1 Candidatus Aenigmatarchaeota archaeon | reverse complement strand
TATTTTGTTTTGCGGAGGACAGTCAGCTTGACAATTTCCTTTCAAAACCTGCTCACACAAACCGTCACAGTTGGCTAAACCAACCTCTTTGGAACAGCTTGTTTTTGTTCCAGAAACAGAAACATCCAAATCCCATGTTGGCGGCATTGCTCCGAATGATGAGCAGGTTGTTTTTGCCTGAATTATGCAGTTGTTTTTGAACTGTGTCAGAGTGGAAACCTGGCCCATTCCGCCACCGAAGATGGTTAGAACAACAAGAGCAGCTACAAGAATTACAACTGCAGAAACAACAATCAGTATGGTTGTGGAAAGGGCTTTCATACTAATTATTGGCTCGGATTATTTAAAAAGAGTTATTTATCACTGCAAACAGCATTTCCTGCTTCATCACAATGACATTTCACAAGTCCTGAACAGGTTGTCATGCCCTTTCCCTCAACGTTCATTGTTGCAATGCTCCATGTTATGGGCAAACCGCCTGTTGTTTCGCAGCTTTGTTTTGCTGCAAGTATGCACATGTTCCTTGCCTGGGTTAATGTAGTGATCTGGCTCTTTCCGCCGCCGAAAATGGTTAGAACAACAAGAGCAGCTACAAGAATTACAACTGCAGAAACAACAATCAGTATAGTTGTGGAAAGGGCTTTCATACTAAATTATTGGCTCGGATTATTTAAAAGTATTACCACCCGTAATCCCCGCATTGTGTTCCGTTTCCTTTTCTTTGCATATCTTTGCATAAGGTCCTGCAGCTTTCTCCTTTCTGGTTTCTTGAATCCCAGCCGTTTGGAAGCTTTCCTGTTGTTTTGCAGGAGAGGGTCCCTGCTTGAACGCATGTATTTTTCTGCTCAATATAAAAAAACACTGTATTTATTGACCTTCCGAAAACAGACAAAACAATAAGCGCTGCGATAAGAACTGCCATTAACACAAAAGCAACAGGATTTATATCCATATTTAATAAATTAAAACAAGATTAAATATATGAGTCTTATAGAGTCTGTGGGTTTTGGAGAGATAAAGGTAAAGGGAAAAACATACTATTCTGACATTGTGGTTGACTGGGAAGGAAACATAGAATTGAGAAAAAAATCGCATGTTTTTGATATGAATGAGTTCGTTCGTCTTTTGGAAAAAAAGCCTGAAATAATTGTCATTGGAACAGGCTTTTCAGGGTGCGTAAAGATACCAGAAGAGGTTATAGAGGTTTCCAAGGAGAAGGGGGTTAAGCTTTTTCCTGAGCAGACTGAAAAAGCCATGGATGTGTTCAACGCGTTTGTAAGTGAAAAAAGAAAGACAATAGCAGTTATACATACAACATGTTAATAAAATTTCAATACAAACAATGTTTATGGTTTTTGTTTTAAGGCTGAACCACAGAATATTCAGGGATAAAAGAATTTCCACTCACTGCGCTCTTGTTGCAAGGGCTTTTGGAGCAGAAAAGGTTTTTTATTCTGGTGAAAGAGACAAAAAACTTGAAGAGTCTGTAAAGAAAACAGCGAATAAATGGGGCGGTGGTTTTGGAATAGAATATGTAAGAAACTGGAAATCCTTTGTTGAGGGGTTTCCTGGGAAAAAAATCCACCTGACCATGTATGGAATTCCCTTGCCTGAGAAAATAAGGGAAATAAGAAAAGAAAAAAACATTCTGGTCATTGTTGGAGGAGAAAAGGTTCCTTCAGAAGTTTACAAACTCTCGGATTGGAATGTTTCTATCACTCTGCAGCCGCACTCTGAAGTCGCGGCGCTTGCGGTGTTTTTGCATGAATATTTCCAAGGAAAAGAATTCCGGAAAAAATTTAAGAATGCAAAAGTGAGTGTGGTTCCGCAAGAAAGGGGAAAAAAGGTTTTAGACCTTGGAGAGTAAAACCACCCTGCTTTCTTCCTGCTCATCCTTCTGAACATATCCTGTTTCTTTCGAAAGCTTATCAGCGAATTCCTGTATTTCTTTATGGGAAGGCATTGCTTCCGAGGGCAAACGTTTTCTGGATTCTCCGACCCACATATATCCCTTGACCTCAATAAAATCAGGATTTGCTTTTTCTATAAGTTTCGCGTATTTTTCTGGAGAATGCATATTCCATTCTCTGACCATGGTTAATCTTATAACCCTTCTCGTTCGGAAGGAATTCATTATTTCCAGGCTTCTTAAAAGCCTCTCCCAGTAATCCTTAAGTTTTGGCCTGTCAATTCTTTCATATGTCTCTGGGTCTGGAGCGTCCAGAGATATGTAAAGGTTTGTCGGTGCTTCCAGATTTTCCAGTCTTTCCGGAAACAACCCGTTTGTAACAAGGAACGTGGTGAAACCTCTTCGATGGAATTCCTTTATAAGGTCGGAAATTTTCGGGTACATGGTCGGTTCACCGACTAGGGATATAGCCGCTTGATTCGGGTTCTTTGCTTCCTTCCATTTTTTGAGGTTGGTTCCTTCATAGCCTTTGAATCCGGAGATGAGTTCTCTCTGAGCCTGAACAGAGCCTTCTATAATTGTTTCAGGCTCGTCTATTTCTTCTGGTTTTATGTTTAATTTCTCTATAATCCTCCAGCAATAAACGCAGCGGTTTGAACAAGCCAGCCATGGCGTCATTTGAAGGCATCTGTGCGATTGGATGCCATAGAATTTCTGTTTATAGCAGTATCCCTGATCCTTAAGGGAGCGTTTCAACCACCCACAGAGCTTCACGGCTGAATGGTTACCAATGATTTTGTAATGCTGGTTAACCAAACTCTTTCGAAGGGGTTCTGGGATCATTTTCCTCCTTGAGTAAATTCTATTTAAAGTAAATTAGCAAGGTTTTTAATATCTTTGTTCGCTACATGCGTATAAATCTGGGTTGTTTGCAGGTTTTTATGCCCTAATAGTTTTTGAATATATCTGATGTCGCAACCTGCCTCAAGCAGGTGCGTGGCAAAACTGTGTCTGAGTGTGT
>QMZY01000125.1 GCA_003663415.1 Candidatus Aenigmatarchaeota archaeon | reverse complement strand
GGCAAACCTTTCCATACAATACGGTTGTTTTGCTGTGTTTTTTCAAATGTACAATCTGTTATATCAAAATTTTCAGAAAACTCTTTCGGAAGATTCAAAGTTATTTCATCAATCTTTACTATCTGCCCGTATCTGTCTTCGTTCCCGAGGTTTATTCCTATATAGAATTCCTGGTCCTCTTTCAACGGGTTTTTCAGCCCGGGTGTTCCAATTGAAAGCTTAACAGGAGCTGAAGAGCATTCTGACTGTATGAATCTCAATCTCCTGTTAATTTCGCCTGTTCTGATAAGTTTCTCCCATTCCTCATTGGAAACAAATTCAATTTTCAGGTTTGAGTTTGACTCATAATCATACATTACTGTCACATTGAATGGAATGAATTTCTTTCTGAGATTATAATTAATAACAGCGTCACAGGTTATGCCTGTGCTCATAAATGTAACCTGCCATATATCCTGTTTGGTTAGTTTGCTTCTTGTTTGTTCGCAAATTTCATTGCCTTGAGGTTCTCTTCCGAAAAGTTTTGCAAACCAGCTCTTGATTTTTTCCCATTGTTCCCCAGCCCAGTTGTTGTTAGCACCAGAAGATTTTTGCCCCTCGCAGTTTTTTATACCCAAACCCTCTATAGTTATTGGTTTTGACCACTCTGCTGCTTTAAAGGCACCCTTTTCTTGTTTTGGAGCTTTCACGCCCGCAGAGAGAAAAACCATCAGATTCTTTGCATCTGCTGCCCCGTCGTTCTTAAGAATAACACTCACTGTGTATGGCTGCTTAACAAACACAGGTGAAATATCAAAACTGTCAAAATCTACACCAAACGCTCCTGTTTTTCCTGTCGGATTCTTGGCATAGGTTGCATTCATAAGCTGTGTTGCATAGCCTACGGGGTTTGTTAGGAGCGTGAAAGCTGTTCCAAATGTTTGTGATAGTTGACTGAAAACCTGTGAAACAGGTTTCATTACACTTTCTACTGTATTATGAACTGTGGGCCACCACTGACCAAGCAAAGCAGACCCTATCTCTTGTGAACCAGGACCTATACCATAGATTACTGTTGCTCCGCCCAACATCAACACACCAGTATATGGTCTTTCTCTGGCGGGAGAAAAGAATCCTCCTATAGTAGCAATGAGCCAAAAATAAATGAAAGTATATTTAAGCGTTCCTGTCAGTTCCCATCCTGTTTTAAAAAAATCACCAATTAAAGGGATACCACCTAAAGAACCAGAACCGATTAATGCAAAAAACATAAGTATCAAGAAAAGGAGCTTATCAAACATTTCATAGTAAGCTGTTTGGCCAGAAAGACCTCTTGCAAGAATTTCAGAAATATTACCTGCTGTTGTTTCAGGCATAGGTGGAATTGCAAAAAATGCAAAGGCCATAGCTGCAAGAACATAAGAATTAAAAATAACTGCAAATATTTGAAAAGGTATAAAATAACAACCTAAAACACCAAATCTTAGTAAAGACTCTATAAATTCTCCAGGATATTTTGGATTATATTGTATTTTTAGCATGAAGTAACCCATAAGACATGTTAAAATGAAGAATATGTTAAACATATCTCCCATATTCTTAAAAGCGAGAGCGAACAAAATAATTGAAGTGACCTTTGTAATGCTTTTAAGCCAAGCAAAACCTGCATGAGAACCACCTTGTGCCCAGGGAAGCACATGACCCCATCCCATTGGACCTTCTTCAAACGTTCCGGAATCTGGTGATGGAACTAAAACATTTAATGCCCAAGAAAGAAAAGCGAAAAAGAAATAATAATTTTTAAGCGAAATAGAAACAACAGCACCAATTCCTATTAATGCAGCAACAGGTATTCCTTTAGCAACTTCTGGACCCCATCTCCTTGAGAAATAATCAATAGGTCCGCCGAATCTTGTGATTATCCCTTTTGTTACTCTTGAGTCTTTATGCCATATTTGATTTTCAATTTTTTTCCTTTCCTCCAAAAACTTATCATAATCTATTTCCCCTTTGTGATATCTTTCCCTCAATTCATCTAACCTTTTCTCATAGACTCTTCTTTTATTTGCTCTTTCTCTTGATCTCCAACCAAAAATTGGTATGCGACCTCCATGAAGTTTTACTTTTTTGAGTGTTATTCTTTCTCCTTTTTTGTTAGACTCACACTTTGGATTGGTGCATCTGAAATATATCTCCCCTGTATTTTCATCATATTCTTCTACAAGTGTTCTATGACCACAAATTGGACACCTTCTTTTGAAGAACGGAGCTGGAATTTTCCCTCTTATTGTTTTTCTTTCTGTAAAAGGAGAAATTATATGATATCCTTTTTCTGGTTTTTCTGGCTTTTTTGTGGGCAAAGGTATTGGTTTTAGTTCAAAGTTATACTCATTAGCCCTGTTTGGGTACACTCTTATTTTGTGTTCATGTGAATAATATCCATTGGGTGCAAAAGGATTAAATGGTTCGTAATGTTCTATTCGTAAAGTATAAGTTCCTGGTGGAATACCGGTTAGCTTATAAAAACCCTCAGCATTTGTTTTTGTCTCAAAACCTGTTCCTAGAATATATACCTTTGTATTCGGAATCCCAACCTTTTTTTTAGTATCATAATAATATATGTTTTCATGCCATACAAATCCGTGAATGCTCCCTGTAGGATATATTGGAGGTGCAGGGGGTGGTTCATATGGCTCTTCTACCTGAGAATAATCAGGTTCTTTATCACTTTTAAGTGATCTGGAATATCCTTTATTTATTGTAGTTTTTGCAATATCATTAAGAATATCTAATCTTTCTTCTATATTATAAAGCTCGCAACTAGGATTTGTACATTTGAAAATATTCGGACTCCTTACAAAAACGAGCTCTTTACCACAAAGAGGACACTTAGGCATCTCTGCACCTATTTATTTTTTAGTCGGAGAAGTATTTATTTATGGTTCAGGTTTTTTCATTTTTGTAAGATATGATTC
>QMZY01000124.1 GCA_003663415.1 Candidatus Aenigmatarchaeota archaeon | reverse complement strand
GTCGGATTTGCAATAATTCACAAAATCATCGTAATAATCGGACCCGCAGTCAGTTCCGTCAGCTTTGTTAAGGGTGCGAGTTTTCCCGGTGTCAAGCCATTTTGGTGTTCCAGATACTTCATGGGTGCAGGAGCCGGAGGAGCAGGAGAAGTCGCGATATTCCTGCTCTTTCTGCTCCTTCTGGTCGTATTTGCAGTCGTACTCTTTCGTCGTCACCCAGTGAGTCTTGCCGGTGTCGTACCAGCCGTCGTGGTCGTTGCAGTTTTCAACAAATTGGTCGTCCGTCCAACTCCCGTGGGCAGTGCATTTCTTTGCTTCACAATAGTAGTCGTAGAACCGCCTGTGCTTTCTCACAGTGTCCCCTGAACAATACTCCACCCATTTTCCGTAGTAGTCAGTGTGCTTATTTGCCGAGCGGTACCTACATCTTCCTCCACTACAATAAAAAATCCTGTCTTCACAGCCCGTTCTGTAGGTGTAGCAGTCATTGAGAGCATCGCAATCTACTACACCAAAATGTCCATCGACGACGCTTGCGGATATTGGCTTCCATCCACTGTCCGAAAGCTTCTCAACATTAAGGTCAAGCTTGCTGATTTGTCCAGCGCTACCTCGTGGTGCTATTGTGATCTCCGCAAATTTTACATCCCCACTCAGCCCTCCTCCAGTCTTAAAACCGGTCATCATCACCCAGCCCTCTTCTGCAAACGCAATATTTGGAATGAACGCGGGGAAATCGCTATTTCCTATACTTGCCACCACGATTATCGAAGGGTCATAAGAGAGTTTTATCGTCGCTGACGCCACATCTTTGACATCGTTTATCATTATAGTTGCGGTAACAGTTTTTTCAGAACATACATCTCCTATCGTTACCGTAGTAGCAGCAACCGAAGGTATTCCGATAAAAAAAAGAGATAAAATAAAAATAAAAAAATAAAAAAAAGGTAGGTTTGGTCTCTGTCTCATTTTTCTCGTTTTCCACTCCTGCTTATTACTAGGAATAAAGACAAAATCCCTGTCAGCACTGACACTCCAACGATATTGAACTCTGGGACTGCAGGAGGAGGGGCTGTTATTGTAACCGAGCCATTGCTTACACTGCGTGGATATATCGGCGATCCAGTTCCCATATTTATCTCATGAATTTTAATGTTCAAAGGGGTAGTCTCACCAGGATTTCCAATAGCTCTTACGGTTACATCCGCAAATGTTATAGGTGTGTACAAAGATCCACCAAACTGATACCCAATTATTTGCGCTTCTCCACCGTCGAGGTTGAAACTCAACTCATCAAAATCGCCGCCTTCCACCTTTGTAATCTCCACAACAGTTGGGTCGTAAAGTAGAGATATTCGTGCAGAGCTTACAGGTTGCACAGAGTTCGTTATCATAACTGGGATTGTAGCTTCTGTACCTTGCGGTAAATCAGGAATATTTCCTATAGACACGATTACCGGACTCCCGCAATTTGCTGTTGTAGCCGTCAGCACTAACAGAGCCAAAGCCATCAAACCTACCACTGCCACTCTTTTTCCGTCTTTATGTTTCCCTTTTTCACTCATTTTCTTTTTTTCACCTCTTATTTTTTTTAACATAATTTTGTCTCCAATCCTACAAGATACCTTGCCAACCATCTTGCATCGTCTATGTCTACTTCTCCTTGGTAGAAACAACAGACATCTGCAGTATAAAGATCCAAATTTAGTGTTTGCGCATTGTATCCCGGAAGCCCTACGCTGTACCTTGCTATAGAAACGCAATCATACGCTCCCACAATTCCATCTCTGCTTACATCTCCTTTTAACTTTACTCTTAAATCGCTAGTAGCAGACAGACCTGATGTTTTACCTATCGCTTTTACTGTGTATTTTCCTGCCTTTGGTGCTGGTATCCCGTGTGTGTCTACGACTTCCCTAAACCTTCCTGTTCCATCGGTGGTAACCTCGGTAGTAACAGTAGTCACCATCTCAACCTCGCAAACACCGTCAATCGGCTTTCCTATGACATCTATAACCTCGTAAACACCCGTAGGAATGGGTGCCGGTCGGACTACTTTTGATGTGTGGTTAACAGGATCATAAGTAAATTTGAAGCCTAACATATTATGGTTTATATGCCAGAAAGGAATCCCCCAAAATTTTCTCAGGTCTATTGTCACATTATCCTTTACATCGTGCACAACAAGCGAGAACCCTGTCTTCTTGTTAGAAATATTGAATTTCAGTAAGCAGCATTCGGTTTGTCCCTCAATTACAGGTTTCCAGCAGGTGCAGGTGCTTGTCAAGGTTACTATTTCAGAAGCATCGAAGCCAGACCCTTTTAGTGTAACCAGATCTCCGCTGATACATTCAGAGGGAGTAACAGTTAATGTTGGCTCGGCGAATGCGGGCGCTACAAAAGCAGCCGCTATTAAAGCTGCGATTAGTATTTGCTTAATTCTCTTTCCTTCCTTTATTTTCCTTCCCTTCTTTTTCATCCTTCTTTTCATCTCCTTTATCCTTATATTATATCTCCAACACTTTAAAGAAAACAATACTTAAAAAAGCGAACAGCAGCGGAATGATTGCAACATTAATCGCTCTTCCGAGCAGTAATGCCTTTTCATTTTCACTTGCGCTGAGTAGTTCCTTCGCGATGAGAAGCGTAATTAAAATAACCACACCAAAGACTCCAAATACCGCCACTTGGCTTACCGACGCAGCCGTTGTCGTAGTCGTTGTTGTAGTCGTTGTTGTAGTTATTGTAGTTAGCATCTTTTTTTCCTTTTTTGAAAACGTAATATAAGAGGGGGTATATAAACTTTTCGATAGAGGGTATATAAACTTTTTGGTGTTGTTCTGATTTCTTTCACGCATGCCCCTTGTGTCTTACACATATCCCCTCAAACCCTCTCTCTCCTGCCCCCTCTTTCTCGCTCCCTCTCCTCCTTCCCCTTCTCCTCCTTCCCCTTCTTCTCCTTCCCCTTCCCTCTCTTCTCC
>QMZY01000123.1 GCA_003663415.1 Candidatus Aenigmatarchaeota archaeon | reverse complement strand
GTATGTTCCATTGATATTCAACTGAACGTGATCAAACCCTTCTTCTTTGCACATTTTTATTATCTCAATCAAATCTTCTCTAAGTTCTGGGTTGCCCCCGGTCAGTTGGACAGCGTTACAGGGAACCGGCCTCTCACTCCTCAATTTACTTAACATTTCCCTTATCATTCCAAGCGTAGGCTCATAAACATATCCCATTCTCTTTGCAAAATAAAAACAATACCAGCATGTTAAATCACATCTGTTTGTAACAGCAATGTTTGCAAGAGCAGTATGAGATTTGTGTTTTTTACAAAGACCACAATCAAAAGGACACACAGGGTTTTCTTTCTCTATTTGCGGGTTTTTCAATCCTCTTCCGTCTCTTGCGAATTTTTCCGCTCTTTTATACATTTCATAAGAGCCCCAGTACAAATCCTCAAATTTCCCATGCTCCGGACAGCTTTTGCGAATCCAGACCTTGCCGTCTCTCTCAAAAACCTCGGCTGATAAAAGCTTTAAACATTCCGGACACACAGAAAGTGTGTTTCTTATGTGCTTTTCTTTGCCTTCACTTTCCATTTTATCAACTTTTAATTAATTTTAAAACTATTAAATATTTATATAGCAGATTTAAATATTTTATATGCCTGATGAAAAGAAGATAAAGGATATGATTTACTCAACTTTTTCTGAAATTGTGAATTCAATCGGTTATTCCCCGGTTCATGGAAAGATTTTGGCTGCGCTTTTTGTTAATAACGGCGAACTGTCTTTACAGGAACTCGCAAAAGAAACAGGCTATTCCTCTTCTATGATATCACTCAGTCTGGATTTTCTGGAAATTTTCGGTATAATTAAAAAAATGAAAAAACCCCAAGACAGGAACCTTTACATAAAACTTCAGGGAGATTTGCTGGAATGCTTAAAAAATGCGATAATAATTAAAGTTAAAAAAAGCATTGATGAAACACTCAATGAGTTTGAGAAAAACAAAAAAGACATATCAAAGCTTTCAAAGAACCAAGGAATCAAAGCACAAAAAACGCTTAAAATTCTGGAAAAGGAAATAAAAAGGCTGAAGAAATATATTGATATGCTTTCGGAAATAAAACCCCCATAAATTTATAAACCTGTTTGTTCAAATTATAAGTGGTTAAAATGATAATTCCTATAAGATGCATGACATGCGGGAAACCTGTTGGTCACCTCTGGGAAGAGTATCAAGCCCGGATTAAAAAAGGCAAGAATCCGAAAAAGGTTTTAGACGAGCTTGGTCTGGAAAGATATTGCTGTCGCTCCCTTTTTCTAACGCACAAAGACATTGTTAAGGACACGGCTGTTTTCAAAAAATAAATCAGGAACTCAAAACCCTTTCAATGGATTTTCTTGGCAGAAAATAATAATAAACACTTATGCCAACCACAAGACCAAGATATGCAACAATCCACAAAAATATGTAAATTATCATATATAATTCCACGCCGGCATAAAGCCTTAAGGCAAGCGGTAAAATAATAAAATACCCAAAAAGAGCTATTACTTCTGCAACGCAGCCCATGAAAAACGACAGCGGTGTTGAAAAGAAATCTGTTTCAATGTCGCTGTATATTATTTTTAATTCATCCGGTATTCCTATATCTGCTGTATAAACAGTTCCTGTGAATTTTTTTGCTTGCGATGATTTAAAACCTGTTTTTAAAAAACCCAAAGTTACAGTAGCATCTGCTTTTATACACGGGTTTCCGGGTTTGCCTGTATCCGCGTTTAGCCCCGAAGGCACATCCACGCTAAGAACAGGCTTTCCACTGTTGTTGATTTCTTTTATCATTTCTGCAGCCTTGCCTTTTGGTTCACCTTTTAATCCATAACCTATAATGGCGTCAATAATAAGGCCAGTCTCTTTTAAGGCCTTCCTGAATGCTTTTTTATTATAAACCTCTATTTCAACGCCCTTAAGCCTTTGCATTTGCCTAAACCCAAGGCTTTTTTTCTCTGGTTTTTCTGAAACTATCACTTTAACGTTTTTCCTGAAACGTTTAAGGTATCTTGCTGCCACAAGGCCGTCGCCCCCGTTGTTTCCCTTACCCGCGACAACAAGAATTTTCTGTTTAGAAGGAAAAAACCTCTTGACACATTTTGCTATTTGTTTACCTGCGTTTTCCATTAATTTTTCTCTTGAAACTCCCATTTCCTCAGAAATCCTTTCTATCTTCTTCATCTCATTTACAGTAACAGCGCACATTATTTATATATTAGATTTTCCCGTTTAATAAGATATGATTGAGATAATCAGGATTCCGAAACAAAGGCTGGGCGTTCTTATAGGAAAAAAAGGCAGCATAAAAAAGGAGCTGGAAGAAAAAACCAAAACGCACATTCATATAGAAAAAGACATTGAAATAAGAGGCGAATATGAAGGTGTTGCAAAGGCAGAAGAAACAATAAAAGCCATAGGAAGGGGTTTCTCACCTGAAAAGGCATTTCTTCTTCTCAAGGAGGGATACCAGCTTCACATAATATATGTGCGCGGGAACCATAAGAGGGTTCGCCGTTTGCTTGGAAGAGTGATAGGAAAAGAAGGCAAAGCCAAGAAAAGAATAGAAGAGGAGACGGGGTGTTTTATTTCTGTTTTCGGAAAAACCGTTTCTATAATAGGAAACTATGAAAAAATAGACAAAGCCGTCCATGCGGTAGAACTGCTTCTTGAAGGAAAAACACACGGCTATGTTTACAGTGCAATGAAAAATTACTGAGTTTGTTTTTTCTCAAAAACTGTATAACCACACCTTCCGCAATAATACCTGTCTTTATGATGTGCCAAAAACGTGCCGTCACCACACCTTGGACAGGTTTTTCTGTTTCTTATCAGCTTGCCTCCCTCAACCTTATATATAGAGTTTGGTTTAACTGTAAGATGTTTTTTACCTGTTCTTTGCTTTCTCTCTCTCTTTCTTATTTTTGATTTTCTTCCGCCTTCTTGTCCTCCCATTTTCTCACCCTATTCCTTTTTCTCCTCTTCTGTTTCTTTCT
>QMZY01000122.1 GCA_003663415.1 Candidatus Aenigmatarchaeota archaeon | reverse complement strand
GTTATATCTAAGATTAAAAATTGATATCCATCTTTTGGTTTTAATTCAAAAGTAGACGTATGTGGTTCTCCCATAATTTCCATTATTTGTGTATAGATTAGTTTGTCAGAAAAACTTACTCTATTCACAGTTATTGCTAATTTACCATCTGAGGCTACTTCTCCAATTTTAAATATTTTAATAGATGGTTTTTTCTCGCACAATTTATGCTCGCATTTCTGGGAAGTAAAATTATACCAATCTCCTGTTTCTGGATTTCCGTCATCACAGGTTTTTGGGCAGTCAGAACTTTTTATTCGGGCTGAAACAACCGCATATTCTTCTCCAGGACAGTAAGAATCGATAGGACCTTCATATTCACCTAGTTCGCAAATCCCATTATTTGGACATGGTGTGATTTCTTTATGGATACATACAGGTTCTCCTTTTTTTACTATACAATAATCAATCGTACAGTTATTTTTATCATCACAATTCACAGTTTCTGGACAGGTTCCACAGGGGATTGGACAACAATATTCAATCGAGTTTAACCATGGCAAAGCGCATTCGTTTTTTGAAGAACAGAAATCTCCTCCTAATTCTTTGCATTTTTCTTTTGGGTCTTGGTTTATTAGGTTATGATTTTTATTATATTTTTTACATATTAACTGATGGGTTTGTTTATCCAAGAATAATATCAGTTCTGATCCGGTTTTTTCATCATAAAGACGTAGACGCAAATAATCTTTTAAAGGAACTGATTTATTGCAATAATTTTTTATTTTTTCTGGATTGGAAACTTCTACAAATGTTACATAGGTATCAGGATGTTTTTCCAAGAAATCAACCGCATCAGGCACTTTTTGGAGCAATCCTGTTATATTTGAAGTTTGTGTACATCCTGAAATAAATACAATTACTAAGAGTGATAAAAACACCAAACTGATTCTCTTCATAAAAAAATATTTTAGTATAAGTTTAAATTTTTTATCTGTGAGTGATAAGTATAAAACCTTTTTAAATCCTCCTTTCTAAAATCTAAATAGATGATGAAAGTCCTCATATGATGAGCAGATGATTATGACGGGCAATCTGATTTTTTGTTTTTTGCGAAAATCAGGTTTATAAATTAAAAAATTTTAATTTAATGTATGGTGTTCCTTACTGCGGTTATTCATAAAGAGGAAGATATGTACGTGGCTAAGTGTTCCGAACTCGGGACAGTTAGCCAAGGAAAAAGCATAGAGGAAGCTCTCAACAATTTAAAAGAGGCTACAGAATTGTATCTGGAAGAATTTCCCCTTAAAAAGAACGGAAGCCCCATTATGACTGTTTTTGAGGTAGCTCTTCATGGCAAAACTGAAAAAGCTGTCAGGGCATGAAGTAATTAAAATTCTGTGTAATAAGTTTGGGTTTGTTGCGAAAAGACAGAAAGGGAGTCATGTAATCCTTATTAAAGAGAATGAAAGTGGCAAAACAGGATGTGTGATCCCTTTGCATAAAGAACTGAAAATAGGAACTTTGAAAGGAATTCTGGAACAGGCTAAAATATCTGAAAAAGAATTTGCAAAGCATCAGTGATATTCGGATGATTATGACGGGCAATCTGATTTTTTGTTAGGTTTAACCGGTATCTAACAGTATGTTCAAGCTTTTCTATACATTAAATATCCTCCCAAGAAGGAAAATATTAGCAGCAAAAAGGTTGGAGTTACGGATTCTGGTTTTCCTGTTGCTAAGCCTGTAAGATAGCTGTTTACATCAAGTGTTTTTGCTGTTTTGTTATAAGGTATTGTTTTTTGTTTAGGGGTTATGTTCAGAGCAGGGTTGTTTCCAAAAATGTTTACAGACTGCTGTTCTACTGGTGTTTGTTTTGTCTGATTGAAGTATTGGGAAATGTTTATTGTTTCATTTGGTTTGTTTTCAGGTTCTATTGGTTCAGGAGAGCCGGGAACAGTAACCCTGAATTCAAACTCCCTGCCAAGAGACATAAGCTGTTTAATTCCCTGCTGGTTTGAAGCGGAAACAGGCATTGTAAACGCTGAAACCTTTACAGGAAAAACACCGCCACCAGCACCATGGGGAACGTATATATTTAAGGTAACAGGCGTTGCTTCAATTACATATGTATCATTGAAATATACCCAGCTGGAGTACAAAGATGGTTTTGGGTTCGGGGTTGGTTTTACCGGGTCAAGTCTTATGTATGAACCAGTAAGTTTTGGGGAATAAACAGTTGTTTTCCATGTTTTTGGCGCGCCTTCAATCTCGAGCTTCAGATAAACTGTTTTGTCACCAAGGTTGAAAAAAAGCATTCTGAATTCTCCTGCCCTGCCTTTATATATAGTTATGTGCGGCTCTGACTGTAAAACACTGCCAAGACTTCTGTAACCGGCCTGGGCTACAGGAACAAGTAAAATCAACAACAATAAAACTATTAATTTTTTCATGTTTTCACATTGGATTTTTGATATTTATAAGCTTGCGTTGTACATGATATATATGAAACCTGTATAGGTTTTTGCATATATTCCACCCGGTACGTCTATCCAGTAATATGTGCATATCTCTTCTCCTGAATCCAGACCGGACTGGAGCAATTGATAATCAAGTGTTATGTTGTTTCTTCCGCTTGGAGGATCATAGGGCTTAACAGTGTCTTTATTCCATTTCATGTTCTCAACATAGATCCTTTCATTGGATTGCGTTCCGTTCGTTAAATTCGTTCCTTTAATCCATACCCAGTCAACATAGTTGGAGTTGTTGTGAACAGATATTATATACTCATCATTTGCATTTCCCGGAGCTGGGTTATCTGTGGTTAATGGATCAAGTTCTCCAAAATTTATGGTATCCCAAGTCACATTAACTATTAAGACTTTGCTTATTTCTATCGCCACATTGTCTGTATCATTTGTTGTGGCTGACTGGCCTGTAAACTGAACATCAATCAGCCATAAAGAATACAGATCGCCTGTGGAATTGACAAGAAAACTCACATTGCACTGCTGATCAACATTCAGGCTTCCACAGGTTTGCGGATTTGATGTTTCCATTACATAGAAAGCATC
>QMZY01000121.1 GCA_003663415.1 Candidatus Aenigmatarchaeota archaeon | reverse complement strand
TCTTTTCACCAAATCCTGAGGATTATAAGAAACGCTTGTCAAAAGACTGGTGCCATAAAAAATCTTCACATTAACAGCTGAAACAAAAGGCAAACTCATAATTAAATAAGAGCCGAACACTGCAAACAACCCTATTAAAAACAACTTATAATTCATTTGCAAACCACCTTTATTCCGCACAACTCTTTTGCCTTGTTTATAACCTCATTTATATTGCATTTCCACTCTTCTGCAAGCTGGTCGTATTCAAAATAACTGTCCAGACTGCCGCAGAGACTGACCATTTCATGCAAATGCAAGCAATCGCATTTAGTTGACACAACAAAACTTTCCTGCTCATGCTCCGAAACAGGTGAAATCTCACATTCGCTTAGTTTTGAGGCAAGGCAGGATTTTTGCCCTTCTGTCAATTCATAATCAGGATCTGAGATTTCAGGAACGTTCAGATAAACATCCTTTGTATCCTCATTGATCTGTTGCATTGTTTCAAACCACCCGGCTTCTTTCACCCCGGAAGTTAACATATCTGCTGTTATAGTATATGTTTGTTTTGGAACATAATTAACATTAACGCTTTCCTTGACAGAAGGAGCGCACAACCTTAAACATTCCTCACATTTAGACTGAGAGTGACTATTATAACACTCCTGGCACGCATCGCTTTCCCAGCAGTTTTCATTCATATTCTCCGGATTTATGTTTGTTATTACATACTGGTTTCCATTTTCCAATGTAACAAACACAAGGTTGTTCGTATGGCTGATTCTGCACACGGTCATTTTTGGCTCAGAAAGCGTGTACGTCCCGGAACACGGGTCCTGTGAAATGCTCTGTAACTCACCAGCAATATTTACATACCCTCTTTCGGTAATATCAACCTTTCTGAAATGCGCAGTCATGTTCGGTATTCTGTAAAGAACATATGTATTGTTTATCTCATCTGATGATACAGTTTCATTAATGAAATCATAACTTTCATTATAAAATATCCCAAGATGGTGGATGCCGCACTCTATCCCGCCCCTGATAATCCCTTCGGTGTTGCTTCTTCCAACAGGGCACTCGCCGAAAACAGCAACAGCCCCGCTCAAAGGATTCCCTTCGCTGTCAACCACCTTTATTTCAGCAGTGCATTCCAAACCCTCGCAAGCACCTTCACCCTCTCCTATATTTTCACACTTCCCCGGGAACATGTGGCTTTCGTTACTGTCTATAAAAACAAGAGACGCAAAATAGAATTTGTGTTTTGACAAAGAATCATACACAGATATAACAACAGGATACTCAAGTGAATATGTCTGACTATAAACAGCAGTGCAGTCAGATATTATGAAAGGAAGCATTGCCCTCAAAACAATATTACTGTTTGTAATAACAATAGGAGAATGTGTTTCAAATTCAAAATCATCAGGAAGGTGAAACCTTATCTTCAGGTCAGGATATGTTCTTCCGCCAACATTTTTTATCGCGTAGGTTTTAGGCAGATTTGACTCAGGAAACATGTCTGTCCACCAGAGAATATGGGTCAGCGTGTATAACACAATGCCTTTCAACGCGTTTGATATTTCCTCCGGTGCCCTGTATATGGTTTCGCCGCACTTCTTTAACAAACCAAGCGTCGGCAGTTTTGGATGACCATCTTCCATGTCTTTGGAAAGATATATTGAAGAAATTGTGAATATTTCAAGATACCTTTTATCTGCCAGTTCACCTGAAAAATCACTTGCAAAACAGTAGATTTCGCCAAATTTTGTTGGTATGAATGTTTTATAAGGATAAAGCCTTTTTTCCATTGCATATCCGTTTGTTTTTGTCGGCAAAACCACTGTTATGTCTATTCTGTTCATTTCGCATCTTATATCAATGTTCACCCAAAGTTCAGTCAAATTAAAGCTCACATTGCTTCCATAAACGTCTGTAACTTCTTTTATATGGTTTTTTATGTAATTTTCCAGTTCTTTCTCGAACCATGATGTTATATTATCAAAAGGAGGAATGTCTGTTTTGTCGCATTTCTGCCAGTACGGAACAAATTGTCTCAAAAACACAACACCATCAAGACCTTCAAGCTGTGATGAAGGATAACCTCCGTGCGTTTCCATGTCTTTCAAAACCCCGTCAGCACCTTTTCTGATAAGGCTAATCATAGAATTATGGACTGCCTGCTGTTTTTGCTGAATACTTAAAGGCAAAGGAGAAGCAGAAAAAAGATTCGTTGTGTATGCATAATATACCACAACACTTAACAAAAGAAACAGACCAACAAGAACACCTATTTCTGTCTGAGCAATCCTCATAAATAAATTTTACCTGAATGTATATAAATTATTTGAATGCAAATCTTTAACCAAGGTTGATATGCTCACAAAAGAGGGTTTGAAAAAGGAGTTTGAGAAAAACTGGAAAAAACACTATGAAGTCGAACTTTTCAGGGAAAAAGGATTTATCCGCAAGAAATGCCCCAACTGCGGCAAAAACTTCTGGACACTTGACCCTGACAGAAAACTCTGCGGTGACCCTCCCTGCGAAAATTATGGTTTTATAGGGAAAACCATAACAAAAGGAAAATGGGATTATATAGAAACCTGGAAGCAGTTTGAAAAGTTTTTTGTTAAGGAAGGCCACACAAGCATACCAAGATATCCTGTTATAGACAGATGGAGACCTGATTTATTTTTCACTATAGCATCAATCCAAGATTTCCAAAGACTAGACCAAGGAAACATGGTCTTTGAATATCCAGCCAACCCGCTGGTTGTTCCACAGGTCTGCCTAAGATTTAATGACATATCCAATGTTGGCGTTACTGGAAGGCACCACACCTCTTTTATCATGTCCGGGCAGCACGCGTTTGGTTACCCAAAAGAAGGCTATTTTAAGGACAGATGCATGGAGCTGAATTTTGGTTTTTTGCACAGAGTTATGGGAATTCCTGAAACAGAAATAACCTACATAGAAGATTTATGGACTATGCCTGACTTCTCTGCGTTTGGTCCGTCAATTGAGGCTTTCTCAAAAGGGCTTGAACTCGTAAACCACGTTTTCATGCAGTT
>QMZY01000120.1 GCA_003663415.1 Candidatus Aenigmatarchaeota archaeon | reverse complement strand
GGCCACTTGGCATAAACGCAGACGGTGTCAGGCTCGACTGCCAGAATCGCTTCTATGTCGGGTGTGTACCAACCTCCAACATCGGTCTTCGTGCTGAGCTCTGGAAAGAACCGCGTGTAGCCCGTCAAGGTAGTGGTGACGCCGACCACCTTGTCCCGCTCGTCCAGGACCGCGATCGCCTCTGCAAAATCGGTGTTGAGCACTGCCATTCTTTCTATTGGGAGGCTTACTGTTACATCTTCGCCACTGGCGTCAATGAACGTCAGCTCACTCTCGCGCCCCAGAATAATCAGTCCGATTTGCGTCAAGTCTGCTATGTCTATCTCGCCATCGTAGTTCGCATCTGCCAACTCATTCTTTTCCTCTTCTCCGTCGATTATCCGCCCAATATATGTGTAGTCCTGCATGTTAATCCTGCCGTCCTCGTTCGCGTTACCGTAGATGCCCAAGACGAAATCGTCTCCTCCTGTGCCTACCGCTGCCGTTGCTGCTGTTCGGCTCGTCTCCGTGTTCTGGTCTGCCGCAGACACAGGTGCGGCTAAAAACACCGAAGACAACACCACCGCTACCTCTAACAATACCATTATTTTTGCTTTTCTTTTCATTTTTCTTCCCTCCTTTATATTTCTTTTCTTTCTTTAGAAAGTGTTAGCTAGGAATTTCCGCCCAGCCCGGTTTCCGTCTTTATGACTACTCTCCGTCCTCACTTCTTCGCCCTCCTTCCTCTTTTCCTCCTACACTGCAGAACCTCCGCAACCCCTCGCCCCAAACCGAAAATCACTGCAATTGCGGAGACAGCCTCAAATCCCGGCAGCTCTTCTTCTGGTGCTGGTCTTTCTTTTGTCTTCCTCTTCTTCTTCTCCTCGGTGCTTGGTGGCGTAGCCGTTGGTTCTGCTTTCTGCGTTGCTTCTTCCTCTTCTGATAACGGAGTCTGTCTGAGTGCTAAAGTCGTCGTCGGCGTTGCCGTTGTTCCATCCGTTTCGGTCTCCTCTGCTTCAGGCGTTGGTGTAGAAGTTGCTCCAGGCGCCTCTGTTGTTGCTGTTGGAGTCACTGTCCAGAACCAGGTGTGCGTAGTTGAAAGACCATTTTCTGTGTTCGTTGCAATTGCTGTCAAGTTCCAAGTTCCAACTGCAGCACTCGCGTTCGTGTAAGTGGCTACTTCTGCTTCTGAAACGCTCTCGTTCCTTTGCACCTCTGTCTCATTTAGTTGCCACCTAATTTCCACCGCCTCTGCCTGGTCGACGGTGACCTTGAAAGTCTTTAGCTCGCCTTCTACACTGCTTACAACAGTTTCAGCTGGTTCTGCTGTTATTTCTGGGGCATTTTCGTCTTCCTTGTCTTCCTCCGTCTCTGACGGTGGCGTTGGTGTAGGCTGGCCGATTTTAACCTCTGCGTCACTCCAACTTGCCAGTATTTCGCCAGTGTCACTAACTCTTAACTTGCCTCCGCTCCTGACTTTTACTTTGTACGCCCTGTTAGGAAAGTCAAGAATATTCCATAGTTTATCCTCTTTAGCAACTTTTACAGTTGGATTCTGCAGAGGGTAGCCATTTTCCTCGAACAGGTCTTTCAAATCATCTGAAATTTCCTCATCGTTGAGCTCGTCCTTAAATTTTTCAAAGTTCTCGTCTATCGCAAATAAGAACACAGACCCTCTCTTATCAACAAGCTTCCCCTCAGAAAATTTCAACTCGCTCTTCTCTCCCTCCACTCCTTTCACCTCAAACTCAATCTTCGCTAAATACCCCGAGCCACTCACTCCTTCTCCCAGTGGAAGAGACCCCCGCACCCGAACAGTCTCCGCGTCAACAGACCACGAGATCGGCACCTTCTCCTTCTCGTCTCCTTCTCCTCTTTCCCCGTCCTCCACAGCGGTTACCTCCAGCACGCTCGCGTCGAACGAGAGGTAGAACTTCGCTGAGTTGAGGTCTGTTATGTTGTCCACGAGAATGGTTGCAACAAAAGTCGTCGTTCCGAGTTCTACGTCTGATGCGTTAACCCTTACTTCTACTGCTGCTTCTGCCGTTGTTAGAACGACTGCGAAAAATGCGAACACGAGAAGTAAGACGCTTGCTGCTGCCAGCACCGAGGTTCTACACCCTTTACCAGACAGGTCTCTTCGTCTACACCACTCCTTTCCTTTCATTTCTTTGCCCTTCCTTACCTCCGTCCCGCAAAAAAATGCAGAGTTACAACAGAGCTACAAGAGCCCTGCATCTGCACTCACGACTTGTCTCACTTCCGCACTCAAGTCCTCGAAGACTGCACCGTGTGGGGTTACTACGGTTGGAACAGTGGCGTCACCCAAAGCCGAAGATGCGCCCACAACACTGAACCTCACCTCGCTCTCCGAGATTTTCATTCCGACAGCATTCTTCAGATACGCCGACCACGCGTACTTCCCGTTTGGCAGCACCAGCCCCTCTACAGGTAGCACAAAACTCTCCTCGTAATTCGCGGGCAACAAAAATAGCTCTGTCTCAAATAAATCTGCCGCATACGAGAAAGGTTCTCCTGCGATTTCGAACGCGTGGAAGCCCATTCCAAGTTTTACCAGCACCGCCTCGTTCATTGGATTTGCTACCGTTAGCAGTATTTTCTGCGTCTCTCCTGGCTCGTAAACCGCTTTGTCTGTCTCCACTGTGACTGAAGGCATCTCGATTTTAACGGTAACCTCGCCGTCGTGCCAGTCTGCTTCTATCTCCTTCGCCTCGATGTCCACGAGTAGCCCCTTGGAAATGTGCAACTCACTTTTGTCTCCACTTTTCCCTCTTACCTCAAACTCAAGTTCTCCCAAGCCCCCTGAACCGCTCGCTCCCGTGCCCACCGGCATACTGACAAGCACCCGCACCGTGTCTGCGTCAACGAAACTCCACATAAACACCGGCACCGCCGTCCCGTTTATTTCTCCTGCCCTCACATCGGTCACGTTCACCACACTCTCGTCGAAAGAGAGGTCGAACTGCCCTGAGTTCAGGTTAGTCACGTTGTCCACGTCGATGGTTGCGGTAAAAGTGCTCTCTACGTACTCCGGTGCGTTCACCTTGACTTCCACTGTCTCGC
>QMZY01000119.1 GCA_003663415.1 Candidatus Aenigmatarchaeota archaeon | reverse complement strand
TTTTCAGAAGAAAAAAATATGAATATCAGGAAACTCTTGTAAAAATTACAGAAGAAGCGGCAAGAAGCATTTATACTGATGAGCTTATAGAAAAAGTCTGTAAATGTGTTTATAATGTGTTATATCCAAGAAAAATGTGTGTGTTGCTTAACACTGAAAGAGGTTTTGTTTTAACTGGTTGTATAGAACATGGTGAATATAAAAAAACAGCGGAAAGGCCTGTCGTTCTGTCCCTTGAAGACCCTCTTGTTGAATGGGTTAAAAAACACAAAAGAGTTATACAAAGAGATCAGTTAGACAAAGACCCGAGTTATCAGAAAATTAAAAAAAGTGCGAAATGGTTTATAGAGAATGACGCAGAAATGCTGGTTCCTCTGTTATTAAAAGACAATGTTGTGGGTTTTTTGGTTTTAGGAAAAAAGGAAAGTTTGAAAAAATACACTTTTGATGATTTGAGGTTGTTGGAAAATCTTGGAAGAAACATAGGGTCTGTGTTAAATAACACACTGCTTCATGAAAAAATTATTGAAAGGGAAAGAGGACTGAGAAAGAAAATTGAAAGCGAGGTTCAGAAAAGAACAAAGGAGCTCCAAGAGAGCAAGTTGGCGTTGTTAAATATGATGGAAGATGTGGATGAAGCAAACAAAAAACTTCTGGAGGCGCAGGAAAAGCTGCAGAGAAGCTATGAAGAGCTAAAAAGAGTGGATGAAAAAAAGGATGAATTCATATCAATAGCAGCGCATGAATTAAAAACGCCAATAACAGCAATCCATGGTTTTTCTCAGCTGCTTCAAAATGATAAAATAATAGAAAACAAGGAAATGAGAAAGAAGTTTTTGAAAATAATAGATAAAGAAACAAAAAGACTCGGAAACCTTGTCACAGATATCCTTGACCTTTCCAGAATAGATTTGGGGACAATAAAATTTAATTATCAGAAAGTTGATTTGTATGAAGTTCTGGAAAGCATAAAAAGAGAGGCCAATGTTCTTATAAGAGAGGGTTTGGAAATAAACTATGAAATAGAGAAGGGTCTTCCAAAAATAATTACAGACAGGGAAAGGCTTGTTCAGATTCTGCTGAACCTTATTAACAATGCAGTGAAGTACACACCTAAAGGTAAAATAACCGTTGGCGTTAAAAAAGAAGGGGCTTTCATTCATTTTTATGTAAAGGACACTGGAATAGGCATTGCAAAGGCTCAGAGGGAAAAAATATTTGAAAGGTTTTACCAAATAGATTCTTCTTATACAAGAAAAAAAGGCGGAACCGGTTTGGGTCTTTCCTTGTGTAAAGAGTTTGTGGAGAGATTGGGCGGAAGGATATGGGTGGAAAGCAAATTAAGAAAGGGGTCAACATTTCATTTTACATTGCCTGTAAATAAAAATGAAAATTTAAACAAAACGAAATGATATTTAAATTTAATTGGCAAATATGATAATATGGCAAAAAAAATAATGGTAGTTGATGATGAGGAGAGTTTGAGAGAGCTTGTTAAGGTGATTCTTGAGCAGGAGGGGTTTGAAGTAATAACAGCAAAAAGCGGGCAGGAGTGTTTAGACAAGCTCAAAGAAGTTAAACCAGACCTTATTCTTTTGGATATGATGATGCCGGGAATGAGCGGGAGGGAAACCTGCGAAAGGATAAGGGAAAACCCAGAAACCAAAGACTTAAGGGTGGTCTTTCTAACGGTTGCAAGGTTTTCAGAAGTAGGAAAAGACATACTTTCAAAAATGAACGTGCTTGATTATATAACAAAACCGTTTGACAATGAGGATCTTGTAAAAAGAGTTAAAAGAGCTCTGGAATCATAAGATCAGACTGGCATCAAGATCAATAACTTTATCAGCAAACATAGCAAGGTCTTTTATAAGCTGTTTGTTTTCTTCCTGCGGGATGTTATCGCTTTTTAAAAGGATAAAAATGGTTTTGGTTTTTGTGTTTTCTATAACTATTTTATGAGCCAATCGGATTATTGAGTGCGGCTTTGTATAAGTTAAAAGTTTAGAAACGCTGTCAAATATAACAATTTTGCAACCCTTTTCTATTATTGCTTTTTTCATTGTGTCTTGTATTTCGTTTAAGTTTGCGGGAGAAGAAACAAACATGCATGTTTTTGTTTTTCTGTGCTTTTGGTAATGGCTTGTAAGGGTGTCAATGAAAAACAGTCTTTTCTTTTTTATTCCTCTGAATTCAAACTCGGAAAGGGCGTCATCATATGTTGTGGAAACACACACATAGCACAGTTTTATTTTTGGGTCAATGGATTTGAGAACTTCTATAATTTTAGGCATGTATTTGTCTTCTGTTCCCAAAAAAATCAGAAGATTGTTCTTCCCTTCGTGCAATATGTCCATGCTATCAATTAAACTTATTTTATCTATGTTTAAATAAAATTAATAAATATTTATATTTTATATTTTTTGTTATTGGATAATATGGGCATTAAAATATCTGAAAGCGGGTTGAACATACATGATGTGGCAGCTGTTGCAAGAAAAAAAGCCAGCGTGGAGCTGTCAGGTTCTGTAAAAACAAAAATTTCACAATCAAGGGAAATTATTGAAAATTACGTCAAAAACAATAAAACAGTCTATGGCGTCACAACAGGTTTCGGCCCTTTGTGCAAATATGTGATTTCCCCTAAAAAAGCAGAAGAGCTGCAAGAAAACCTTATAAAAAGCCATTCTTCTGGTATCGGTGACTGCTTGCCGCAAGACATTGTAAGAGCGTGCATGTTAATAAGATGTAATACATTAGCAAAAGGCTGTTCTGGTGTGAGGCTGGAAATAATAGAGAATCTTATAGAAATGCTGAACAAAGGAGTTCATCCTCTTATACCAGAAACGGGCTCTGTCGGTGCAAGCGGTGATTTGAACCCTCTTTCGCATATGGCGCTGCCTTTAATAGGTGAAGGGTTTGTTGAATACAAAGGAAAAATAATAAAATCAGAAGAGGCTTTCAAGGAGTGCGGAATTGAAAAAATTAACCTGAGTTACAAAGAAGGTCTTTCTTTAATAAACGGAACATCTGTTATGACAGGAATTGCTGCATTGCTTGTTTATGATTCTGAAA
>QMZY01000118.1 GCA_003663415.1 Candidatus Aenigmatarchaeota archaeon | reverse complement strand
GCGAGGACATGGATCCACAGGAATGGATAATCATAGCAAAACATGTTAAAAAGTCTCTTGATTCAGGAGACAAGGGTGTGATTGTTACACACGGAACAGACACGCTTCATTATACAGCTGCAGCTCTGTCTTTTTTCCTGAGAAACCTTTACAGGCCTGTTGTTCTTGTTGGTGCTCAAAGGTCTATTGACAGGGGCTCTTCAGATGCAGGCATGAACCTGATATGTTCTGCGCATGTTTCTGTCAGCGAAATAGCTGAGGTTGGTATATGCATGCACGGGGAAATAAACGACTCTTTTTGTTTGTTTATCCGGGGAACCAAGGCGAGAAAGATGCACACATCAAGAAGAGATGCCTTCAGGCCGATTAACAGTTTGCCGCTGGCTAAAATCTGGCCAGATGGAAAGATTGAAACAGTGAACGAAGAATTCAAAAAAAGAAACGACAAGGAAGATGTGGTTCTTGACGCGAAATTCCAGCCGAAAGTCGGATTGCTAAAGGTTTATCCCGGTTCAGACCCGGGAATAATAGATTATTTTGCTGGAAAGGGATACAAAGGGTTTGTTATTGAAGGAACCGGTTTAGGTCATGTTCCAACCTTTGCAAAAAAACCATGGATTCCTGTCATAAAAAAACACATAAAAGACGGCATTCCGTTTGTAATAACTTCTCAAACACTTTATGGAAGAGTGAACCCAAATGTTTATACAAACCTGAGAATACTTTACCATGAAACCGGAGCGATACCAGGAGAGGACATGCTGCCTGAAACAGCGTATGTAAAGCTTGGCTGGGTTCTTGGACACACAGAAGATATGGAAAAAATAAAGGAAATGATGCTTACAAACTATGCCGGTGAAATAACCAAAAGATCTCTGGATAAAACATTTCTTTACTGAAATATGAAAACGCAATTTTTCAGTGGGGTTTATGATACATGGGAAAGCATTCAAAGAGAAAAATTTGCTTTTCTTGAAAAGAATCTGGGGTTTTGGTTTTTGAGAGGCAGGGTTTTGGATTTGGGGCTTGGAAAGGGTTTTTTTGAAAACTTCTTGGAGGAGAGAGGATACAGTATATCAAACATTGTTGGTCTGGATTGTGATAGAAATGTATTGAAAAGCCAAAGAGTTGCAAGTGTTTTGGGTAACGGAAACCGTTTGCCGTTCAAAAAAGAATCATTCGATTGTGTAGTGTGCATAGATACTGTTCACCTGCTTGAAAAAGATTTTTTGTGGATTTTAAAGCCTTTGGGTCTGGTTTTGCTTTCTGTCTTTTTCAATGAACAGAATTATGAGAAAAAAAGGGAATTAATTGAAAATAAAATGAAGGGTTTTGACATTTTAAAATATTTAGTTTATGAAGGAAGGGAGAAGGAAATTTTTATACTCGGGAGAAAAAGATTAATATGAACTATGAAAAAGTTGGTTTGAAATGCGGGATTGAGATACACCAGCAGCTGAACACAAAAAAACTTTTTTGCGAATGTGAAACCGGGATGAAAGATTCTTCTCAGGGTGTTATTAAAAGGGAACTGAGAGCTGTAGCGGGAGAGCTTGGAGAAATAGACAGGGCAGCTCTTCAGGAGGTTTTGAAAGGAAAGCGGTTTCACTATCATGTCTTTCCTAAAGAGTCCTGTTTGGTTGAAGAAGATGAAGAGCCGCCGCATGAAATTAATAAACAGGCGCTTGAAATCGCTTTAACAGTTGCTCTTATGCTGAATTGCGAAATACCCGATGAAATACATATGATGAGAAAACAGGTTGTTGACGGTTCAAACACAACAGGGTTCCAGAGAACAGCTGTTATAGGAATGAACGGTGTCTTGAAAACGAAATCCGGGAACATAAGGATAAGCAATCTCTGTCTTGAAGAAGAGGCAGCTCAAATCCTTGAGAAAGGCGCTGATTTTGTTTCTTATGGTCTGAACAGGCTGGGAATACCTTTAATTGAAATAGGAACAGCGCCTGATATAAAAACACCCGAACAGGCTAAAGAGGTGGCAAAAGCGATAGGCATGCTCCTTCGTTCAACTGAAAGGGTGAAAAGGGGTATTGGAACCATAAGGCAAGATATAAACATTTCTATCAAAGATGGAGCAAGGATCGAGATTAAAGGAGCTCAGGAATTAAAGCTCATTCCAAAACTCGTGGAAAATGAAGTTAAAAGGCAGATGAATTTAATAGAAATAAAAAACAGGCTCAAAAATATTGGTTTCAAACCCCTTAAACAAAAACCTTTGGATGTCACACATATTTTTAAGAATTCTGAGTTCGGTCCGGCAAAAAAAGGAAAAACCTATGCATTGCTTGTTCCGGATTTTGCTGGGTTTTTAAAAACAAAACTTACACCAACGAAAACACTCGGGAAGGAAATTGCAGGATATGTGAAAGCCAAAACAGGATTAAAAGGAATCATTCACTCTGATGAAGAGGTTGGAAAATACAAACTGAATAAAGAGTTTGAACAGCTGAAAAAACACCTAAAGGCAGAAAAAAACGATACTGTGATTATAGCATGCGGGGAAGAGAAAACAGTGAAAAAAACAATGGACATAATTGCAGAGAGGATAAACCAGCTTGTTAAAGGGGTTCCTGAAGAAACAAGAAGGGCATTGGAAAATGGAGATACAGAGTATCTAAGACCGTTGCCGGGGTCTGCAAGATTTTATCCTGAAACAGACGTTCCGCCTGTAATTGTGAAAAAAGAGATTATTGAAAAACTTAAGAAAAATCTTCCTGAACCAATAGATGTTAAAATACAGAAGCTGACTAAAAAATATGGAATTTCCGAAGAACTTGCAAAAAAACTTGTTTTCAAGGGATATTTCCGGTTTTTTGAAAAAGGCGTGAAAACAGGAGTTGAACCTGTGCTTGTGGCAAGAACGCTTGTTATAGTTCCGGCGGATTTAAAAACAAGAGAAAATGCCAAGACAGAAAACCTTGCAGAAAAACATTTTATGGAAATATTCTATGGGTTAAGAGAGAAAAAAATCATACCTGATATGATACCTGAGGTTTTGAAATTATTTTGTAAAAATCCAAAGAAAAGTTTAAAAGATATACTTGAAAAATCCAAAATCACAACCTTAACAGAAAATGAGCTTGTTTCAATAATAACAAAAACCATTCAGGAAAATCAGGAACTCTTGAAAAAGGAGAGAAGTGAAAAGGTTCTGATGGGGTTGGT
>QMZY01000117.1 GCA_003663415.1 Candidatus Aenigmatarchaeota archaeon | reverse complement strand
AGTCAATTTTATGTAATGGGATTTCTTTATGAATTCTTTTTCCCCAAGATTTTTTCTCTTGAATAAGTCTGTGGTTTGTAATAATTAATGATCCGTATTTAGATAGTTCTTTTTCATTGTTTAACAAATCCATAATAATCTTTTATGGAATTTCTTTAAGTCTTTTTTGTTACCCCCAACCCGAACACCCTCCTCGCATTTTCCCAGGTGAGTTCCAAAATCTCTTCCGCTGGGATTCCCTTGATTTTGGAGATTTTTTCTGCTGAGCATCGGATGTTCCAGGGGTAGTTTTTTTCTCCGCGGTTTGGGGAAAGCCAGGGAGAATCGGTTTCGAGGAGGATGTTTTCCAAAGGGACGAGTTTGGCGAGTTTTTTGTGGTGCTTGGAAAAGCAGATCTGGGTGGAGATGGATATCCAAAAACCTGAGGAAATGATTTCCTTTGCTAAATCCAGGCTTCCGGAAAAGCAGTGGAAAACGCAGTTTACCTCGGAATCTTTAACCATCTCGAAACAATCTTTTTCAGCGTCCCAGGAATGGATTACCAGGGGCAAACCCAATTCCTTGGCAAGGGAGATGAATTTTTTGAAAACTTCTTTCTGTTTTTCCCTTTTTTTCAAATCCTTTTCCCAATGGTAATCTAACCCAACTTCTCCAACTCCAACAATGTTTTTTCTTTGGTTTTTTATGAGCTGGATTGTTTTTTCCAGTTCGGTCCCCTCAATGGGGTGATAACCAATGGTTGGGAAAACAAAATCTGGGTGTTTCTTTGCGAATTCTAAAACCCTTAGACTCTCGTCAAAACGAGCGGAAGAAGCTATTATCCCTTTCATTCCCTTTTCCTTCGCTTTTTTCACTATTTCTTCGGGATTCTCATATCCTTGAGGATAGCATAAATGACAGTGGATGTCTATCATTCTTCTTCACCAAAGAAATACTGCAGGGCTTCTTTTATATTTTTTACTTGTTTTACCTGAATGCCTGTTTCCTTTTCAACGTCAATTCTATGAGGTATCTGCTCAACTGTGCATATTTGTGTGAATCCAATGTTTTCGCAGTATTTTTTTGATTTGTATATGACCTGTTTTGACTGGCCTAAAGGAACAAGAAACAGCTTTGCACCTGAAAGTTGTGCTGCCTTTGCTTTTTCCATCACGCTTCCCACGGGTCCCAGTGTTCCGTCATGGTTTATTGTTCCTGTTATCATAACGTCTTTCCTTGGCTCTTTCTTTTCCAAAGCAGCAATCGTTGCTATTGTTATGGCAGCGCCCGCAGACGAGCCTTCTAAAACAGAGGCATTGGCTGTGATTGTATAGATCAGATCATATTTTGAGATGTTTATGCCTGTTATGTTTTGTGCAACAAAGCTTGCCGTGCGGATAGAGTTTTGGGTATCTATCCAGAAAAGTATCTTATCTATATTTACCAGCCTTTTTCCAGAACCAGGAACTGCCTGAACACTCAGAAAAGTGACAACACCGTTCCCGTCCTGATCTACAGCAGGAACCATCAAATAAGCAGCAGAGGCATTGCCGCTGACATTTAAAAGCAGGTCTGAAGGCAAGCTGTAGTTATAATAGGATACGTAAATATTCTCTGAACCAAGATAGCTGCCTATAAAAATTCCAAGAATCAAACCGAAAAGCAAAAATAATGTTTTGATTCTCATAGGAGATTTTTGATTTATAGATTTTTAAATAATTTATTACAATTAAAACAATATGGAGAAGGCAGAGATAGGAATAATAGGCGGGACAGGCATATACGAATCTGAGCTTCTAAAAAACGTGAAAGAAATCTCTGTAAACACACCCTATGGAAAACCTTCTGATTCCATACTAATCGGGGATTATTACGGAAGAAGGGTTGCGATCCTTTTCAGACACGGTAGAAACCATAGCACAGCGCCTCATCTTATTAATTACAGAGCAAACATTCACGCGCTTAAACAGCTGGGTGTCAAAAGAATAATTTCATCTTCTGCTGTTGGTTCTCTTCAGGATGATATTCATCCCGGGGATATTGTTTTTGTTGATCAGTTTATTGACAGAACACACGGAAGAGAATCCAGCTTCTACGGTGAAGGAAAGGTTTGTCATATTTCTGTAGCCGATCCTGTTTGTCCTGAACTGCATTCCTTGCTTGCAGAGGCAGCAAAAAAACTCGGTATTGCTTTCAGAGCTAACGGAACCTATGTTTGCATAAACGGGCCAAGGTTTTCAACAAGAGCAGAGTCAAGGCTTTACAGGTCTTGGAATGCGCACGTGATAGGAATGACCCTTGTTCCCGAGTGTGTTCTTGCAAGGGAAGCAGAAATCTGTTATGCAAGCATAGCTACTGTTACAGATTATGATACATTCAAGGAGGAAGCTGTAAGCATAGAAAAGATTCTGGAAATAATGAAAGAAAATCTGGAAAAGGTGAAAAAAATAATAGCAGAAGTTATACCAAAAATTCCTGTGGAAAGGAATTGTTTCTGTAAGGATGCTTTAAAAGACGCGTTTGTGTAAGATATAGAAGAGCTACTCATGAGCTGTTCCTGTTAAGGGTTTTTTGATGGTTTGGATTCTGAGATTGAGAAAACGGGCTTCAGCCCTGATCAGACTTTAATAGGTCTTTGTGTTTGCAGGGATGACAATGATAGGGAAATAAGAAGAGAATGTTTGTTCAGATATAAGGCCGGTTATTTTTCATTGGAAACCCTTGCCGGGATCCCTTCATTGCCCGGAATAACAGCCTACAAGGCAATGGCTCATCATGTTCCAGAAGAGGGAATGGCTGTGGTTTTGGTTTTACCCCATATTGGTATCTCAAAAAATGGTGTGTTTGGTGAGGTGGAGAGGATTGGTCAGAACAAACCATCACCGGACTGTGGAGCAATAGTTGGGTGTGTAAAATCTATTATAAATTCAGAACCAGCTGAAACAAGTGATAATCCTGAGTTTTGCAGGCTTATGGATTTTCTTTCCAAACAAAACATTCCTTCAAACTTTTCCTCTGCTGTTTTAGAAGCAACGGAAAGGGTCTACAGCTTTGCTGTTTCAGAGTCTGACAGAAAAGGCATTAATCATCAAGATTAAATCGATCTTTTTTTACAGCTTCTTCATCAAAAGGTTCGAGAAATAGCGTTTCTTCAATAGCTTTTATTTCGTGATATACAAATGGATATATTTTTATACTCTTTGGAGCT
>QMZY01000116.1 GCA_003663415.1 Candidatus Aenigmatarchaeota archaeon | reverse complement strand
CTTGAAGAGAGTAGAAGAAAGAATGATAGGTGAAAAAGCACCAAAGGACATGGAAGCCATTATGAGGATGATTATTGTTAGCCCCAAAGGCTCAAAAAAAGTCAGAGAACTCAAAGCTTGGACAAAAAATAATATAAATGAAGATGATTGGCGAGTGATGAAGTTTTTATCTCCTCCGGATATAAAAAACGTTGGCTTTTTGGTTTTGTCTGATGAACAAATGTATCTTTATTTACCTGAGTTTCGACGCATAAGAAGAATTGCCTCGCATAATAAGAAAGAAAGCTTCATGGGCTCTGATTTTTCCTACGATGATATGGGAACATCAGGCTTTTCCAGATATTATGAAGTGAAACTTATCAAAGAAGATGATAAAGAATGGGTGCTTGAGCTTTCTCGAAAGCCTAAAGCTGATAAGCCTTACAAAAGGATTAAAATGTGGGTCTCAAAGGAATCCGAACTTCCTGCTAAAATGGAAATGTATGACAATTCTGATGAATTATGGAAGGTATCAGAAGAAGAAAATAAAAAAATTGGAGAATATTGGATTCCTTTTAAGATAAATATGAAAGATGTAAAGAAAAATTCTTTTACAACACTGGAAATGAAGGACATCAAAGTTGATCAAGGTCTGGGCAAGGAAATTTTTACCAATAGATTTTTAAGGAGAAGAGTGAAATGAAAAAAGTTTTTATTCTAATACCTGCCTTATTTATTATTAATTTATCCTTTGTTTATAGTGCTTCTATTGATTTCTCAGGGCGGCTTAAACTCTTTTCTTCTATTTTTATCTCAAAAAATTTATATGGCCAATATTTCTCTCATGATAGAGGCGAGTTTGGCTTTAAAAGGCTTGAAACCCGGCTCAAAATGGCTGGGGAGATCTCTGATAATATTAGCTATTTCATCCGTTTTGATGCTTTTTCCCGGCCAGATGCTTCATTTAATTCAACCGCATTTCCTGAAGCCGGAATCCTTGGTTCTCCAACTCAAGTAGAGCCTTTTGAGCTTTCTCTTTATGAAGGATATGTTAGGATTAACCATTTTCTTTCTAGGAATGTGGACCTAACAGTGGGCAAACAACGGATTCAATGGGGCACAGCCGATAAGGTTAATGTTGTTGACAATCTCAACCCAATCGATTTTGCCAATTTTTTCACATTTGACCCTGATTATTTTGCCGAGCGGCGTCCCCAGATTGCCTTAAATCTGGAATATTATAATAAGCAAGTTTCAATTAGTATGGCTTCTCTCCCGCCAGTATGCACCCCTCCCTGCAGGTTTTACTGAAAGGCTCTTATCTGGGGAGGTAACTTCAAGAATTCATATTGATAAGGAAAGATTCCTTGTTAAAAATACCAATTTCGGATTGAGGCTTTCTACAGTTTTACTTAATACAGATATTGGCTTAAGTTACTATCACGGCAATTATCACCTTCCTGTTCTTTATGGTTATTCAGCCTTGGATGTGTATTCAATTGATCAATTTTACCGGTATCCGCAGAAGAAGGTTTTCGGGATTGATCTTTCTGGGGAAATATTATCAGTCGGATGGTGGGCAGAAGTAGCCTATGTGAGACTAGAAAAGATGTCCGGTTTTGTTGAAGTTCCTATTTCCGTTGGAAGACAATTTCAGATTGTAAAACAGGAAGTGCCTCTATTTGAAAATGGATATATTAAATATATTATTGGTGGAGACTATACAATTGGTATAGGAAACGGCCTTTATCTTAACGCTCAATATCTACACGGTTTTTTTGACGAGAAGAATTACTCAAAAAAGGCTGAAAGTTTATTTGGTTTTCGAAAGGGCATGTTTTTTGGAGAAATCGAGGACTATCTAATAGCCAGAGCAGAGTATAAAATTTTAAATGAGGATCTAAAAATTAGCATAGGAGGAATAGTTGAATTTGCCAGCAATGAGACTGCAATTTTTTATATGCCTTCCCTGGAGTATAAAGCTTTAGATTATGTAATAATTCAAACCGGTGCATTTATAACAACAGGTAAAGGATTGAACACTAAATTTGGTGTATTTAAGAATGATAAACTCGCCTTTTTTCTTATCAAGATAGATTTTTGAAATAGAAGAGAAAAAGGGAGGTATTTAAAACTGAAAGATTATTTTAAAAGACTAATTTTGATAGGTCTGAGGTTTATGACTATCACTAAAGAAAAAGCGGAGAAATTCGCAGATGAAATGGTAAAAAAAGGCAAAATAAAGGGAGAAGATATGCCGTAATCTATCGAAAATATTTTACAGAGTGCAGAAAGAGGAAGAAAAAAGTGCGAGAGGTTATTCAAGAATAAATTACCTGAATAATTTATAAGAAAAGCTTGTGTTTCGCCAATATACAATTTGATCGCAATTTGACTTTGAGAAGTGGATTAGCATATTGTCTCAACCAGCTCATCCCTCTCTTTTTAAATCTTCGGGCCACAACAATATCTACTGTCTTTTCCACCGGCCCTGATCCATAGCCGGCCACCTCCGCAATATTCTCTATCCACTCCATATTATTCACCACATAATTGGCTAACTTGGCTATCTTCTCTTCTTTTTCAGGGTTTTCGCTCTCTTTCATCAGCCTCTTGAAAATTTCCTGCCCCTTACCTCTTAAAGCTAATTCTTTTAAACTCTCTACCAATTCCTGGTTCTCTTCTCCCAATACCTGTTTAAATTCCCGCTCTAAATGCCAGATGTCTAAAACTCCTACACCTTTTCAGCCTCCATCACCCCTTGCCCAAGACACTCTAAATAAAATTTCTCCCCAAAAGCTTCCACCTCTTCCACAGAAGCATAGCTCCTCTTATCTAGAAGCCAATATCTATTTTTCGAAACTTTCGCCCGGCCACTAAAACTGGTACCTACTTTACATTTCATCCATTCTCTTGAACCACGATCGTTCATCCCCGTGGCATCTACCTGAACAAAGAGAACTTTCGGAATCTTCTCTGGCTTCTTCTCGATCCTCTGGCCCTGGCCAAAGACTTTCTCGCGCCTTCTATTCTCCCAGGCCTCTATCCTCTGCCCCTCTTCTATGGCCATATTGTAAATCTTCTGACGACTTACCTCTAATCCAGTGAATTTCTTCATAAAAGAAGCCGTCTTCTCATAACTTAATTCCACCGCTGCCCAGAGGGCCCTCTCTCTTACCCCAAGGGTAGTCCCTTCTTTACCCTCTAAGCCTATAGCCTTATCCATCGGATAACTATCCTG
>QMZY01000115.1 GCA_003663415.1 Candidatus Aenigmatarchaeota archaeon | reverse complement strand
CAGGAAAAGGGCTTCGTAGCCTTTTCCCTGGAGAAGAAGTTTGTGGGAAGGCAAGACAGAGAGGCAAGAATCCGGTTCTGGCGCTCCGAAAATAATGGTTGGTATGAAATCTGTAAATGTGTTGGATATTGAAAGCGAAACAATAAAGACAAGGCTGTAAATAATTTGGTTTTCAGGCAAAAGGAAAGGCAGGGAAAGGGAAAGTATGAAAACCGTGTTTGGGTGAAGGCCTGGTATGAGACCGGTTATAAAGCCTGTGAAAAGGCCAAGGAAAAGGAAAAAGAGGATTTGTGGGAACATAAAATTTTATTGGAGTGGTGAAAAAAAGCTTTAACATAACAGTGTTATATTTTTATTATCTCCATGTTTTCAAGGTTTATTTTCACTTTTTCACCAGAAACCACTGTTACTCCTTTGTAAATGGCGCTCCATTCTTTTTGCGTTATTATCCAGAAAACGTCAGGAACAGGCTCTATTAAAAAATAATCCTCTACAAAAGTTATCCGGTTTCTTTCCGGTGACAGGTGCCTCTTCTTGAGAAGCTCAAACGCGTCTTGCTTTTCTATCTCATTTTCCGGTTTATAGGCAAGAAGTGTTATTTTTTCGTTTCCGTACCATATATCACACCAGAACGGGTTTGTATCAGGCACTATTGTGTTTTTGTCTTTTTTTTCAAGGGAAAGCGTTATGGTTATGGGTATGTTTTTTGTTTTATGCGTTAAAGGGATATCAGGCCATATAATTTTTTCAGCAAAAAGTTTTTGTTCTCTTACCGGTCCTGTTACACCAAGAACGTCGTCTGGTTTTATGCTGTCTTCTTGGGAAATAACTTCTATCCTTCCTGTCGGGTCTTCGAGAATAAAGCCTGATGGTGTTTTTTCCTGAACCATGCCTATTACAGAAACTGGGAGAAACGAGTTTTTGGCTTGGTTAATGGATATCGCGCTCATTTTTTTTAAAAGCAATGATTTTATGCCTTCGTACTTGTTCGTATAGTATTGAAAAAAATCTTTTGGCGTCAGGCTTTCAAGCGCGTTTATCGCTCTTTTTTCTATGCTCATTTCTGCGCGTTTTTTGTTTTTTTTCAGCACGCTTTCTATTCCGTGTTTTTCTATTTTTTTTAGAATGTCTTGTGTTGGTAACACCCCGTTCTCTATCAGTTTTTTTACTGTTTCCTGGTTCATGCTTCTCTTGAAAAATACTCCTCTATCTTTTTTATCACAGTGTTTGAGATTGTTAATGTTATGATTCTTGTTCTTCCGTATCTTCCTTTTGATATAACATTTGCGTTCAGAATTCCATACATTTCAAATTCTGAAATGAGGTCTGAAACCCTTCTCTGAGTAAGTGGGTCTAAGCCTGTTTTTTTGCACAACTCAACATACGTGTCATAAACGCTCCCTGTTTGAACGTTCTTTGGGTCTTTTTTATATTCTATAAGTATGGCATTCATAACAACCTGAGACTGTTTTGGCTGTGTTTTTATTATTTCAAGCGTCCTGTCCATGTCGAGCTTTTCCTGCGCAAGGTCAACATGCTCTTCTTTTATTCTTTTTTCACCCTGCCTTTCAGCTATTTCGCCTGCAACGCGGATAAGGTCCAGCGCCTTTCTTGCATCACCATGCTCCTGCGCAGCAAGAGCAGCACATTTTGATATCACCCCGTCTGATATCGCCTCTTGATTAAAGGCCAGCAACGCCCTTTCCACAAGGATGTCCTTTAATTCCAAAGCGTTATAAGGAGGAAAAATTATTTCCTCTTCTGAAAGAGAAGACTTAACCCTTGGGTCAAGGTTTTCTATAAATGATATGTTGTTGGAAATTCCTATAACAGTGATTTTAGCCTGTGTAAGTTCTTGGTTTATTCTTGTGAGATTATAGAGAACGCTGTCTCCTATTTTTTTAATTAAATAATCTATTTCATCAAGAACTATAACAATATTATTATTTACTTTATTTAAAATTGAAAAAAACTTTTGATAAACCTCGTTCGTTGGCAAACCAGTGTAAGGAACTGATTCACCAAATTCAGAAACAAGCTGGGCAAGCAAACGATATTCTGTATCTGTTACACCGCGCATTTTACAGTTTACGTAAATTATTTTTATGTTGTTGTTTGTTTGTTCTGATGTTTCAAGCAAACTGTCAGTGACTTTTTTTGTAACAAGTGTTTTTCCTGTGCCTGTTTTGCCATATATGAATATATTTGAAGGTTTTTCGTTCCTAAGCAATGGTGCAAGAATAAGAGCGAGCTGTTTTATTTGTTTTTCCCTGTGGGGGATATTTTCTGGTGTGAATTTTATTGAAAGTGTTTCTTTGTTTTTAAAAATAGGGTTTTTTGTTACATAGTTATTAAAAATATCTTTTAATGAAATCTGACTCATAATACCCCCTTGTTTTCTTTTGGAGATATAATATTTAAAATTTATATGTTTGCATAAGAAATAAAGGTTTATATAACACTGTTATATCAATAAAAATTTAAATTCTTGTTTTTTGTTTTATTTTCCATAAGAAATAAAGGTCTCATATAGATTTGACCAATTTTCCATAAGAAATAAAACCCCTAACTTTACAGTTAATTTTCTTTTTCTGTTTATTTTAACTTTTTAAAACAATTCACCATCAATAAATATAAATAATATAACTTTGCTGGGAAACCGCATTGGTATGAGAAAAATGGACACATCCTTTAACCTCTATGATCTGTACAGGGAAGAGGAAAGAGGCCTGAAGGATTACCTCTCCGAGAGAATCGATGGGGAGTTTTTTGATATCCTACATTTTCACAGATATTTCAAGAAAGAGCCTCTTACGCTTGAATGCTTCAGAATCACACCTTACAGGAGTGCTACGAATGGAGAATTCTGTCTTAAGCTGTGGAAATATCTGCGTGATTTCTATGAATCGCTTGGTTACAGATTCAGGAAGGAGAAATTTGACAACATGTCATATAATTTCTCTGCGAGCAAAAATGGTAAAAAAATCAACATAAACATCATGGATGTTACCGCTTCCGTACTTGTCACTACCAAAGCCTCTCCCCCTTCTCCGGACCCGATCACTGAAACTTGACGAATTGCAGAAATCCCTTCTTACTGCCCTGAAAACAGGAACACAAAACTTTAAAAAACATTCTGTCTAACTTAGAACATGAGAACATGGAACTAGAGAAGCGCGGAACGGGCAGAGAAGAAGTTGAAGAGTATTTGCTCAACTATGGCATTG
>QMZY01000114.1 GCA_003663415.1 Candidatus Aenigmatarchaeota archaeon | reverse complement strand
GACGGGCTGGTGACGAAAATCGCTGCACGCAACATTCCCACGCAGGGCAGGAACACTTACGGTGTGCGGTTAATGAATGTGAAGGAGGGGGAGAAAGTGGTGGGGGTGGAGGTTTTCTCGGCTTTTTGATTAAAAAACCGAAAATTATTTAAAGGGACAATCGGAAATTATTTAAAGATATCAGTTCAATAAGATTAGCTGAGGTTAAAACACGAAGAAAAATGAAGCGAAGAAAGATGCTGAGAATGGGAGTAGCAGTGGCGGTGATTTCGATTTTTGCGCTGGTTGCGGTGCAAGGGGTGGTTGGAGATGCAGGGGCGGAAGATGTAGCGAGGCTTAGAGAGATACAAAAGGCGATAGAAGAGAGGGGTGCTGAATGGCAGGCGGGCTTCACAGCGGTCTCTAATCTCTCTTCTGAGGAGAAAAAAAGGCTCTGCGGTTTGAAATTCCGGGAGGAGCAGCAGCAGGAGAAAGATCGCGAAGTGAGAGTAGGGGAAATGGGGCGAGACCCGAGACCAAGAGACGCAAATGCAATGACAGCGGGCGGGAAATCCCCAGGGAAGATACTGCGTAGTGGCGGGGGAAATATGCCTCCGTTTGCGTCACCTGGGGAAGTGCTTGCATCCTTTACCGCTCCTAAACCTGGGGAAGTGCTTGCATCCTGGACCGCTCCTAACAGTTGGGTTTGGGGCGTTGGGTTTGACGGCTCGGATGTCTGGATCTCAGACCCTTGGGAAATATGGAACTACGAGTACACGACAACAGGCACTTTGCTCAGCGATTTCGCGACGCCCTGGGCGGGTGCTTGGCCCGGAGATTTCGCGTGGAACAGCAACACCGGAACACTCTGGCAGGTGAATGTCGGCGGGGATAATTGCACCTACGAGCTTGACCCTGCGACTGGGACTGTAGTGGGCACTATTTGCGACCCTGATGGAATATGGACTGCGATTTCGCAGCGCGGGCTTGCATACGACGCGGGAACCGACACCTTCTACGTCGGCGGTTGGAACGATGACATCGTCTACCATATCCAAGGCCCCACTGGGGGCGAGCCGGGGAAAATCATCGACCAGTTTGATTTTGATGGTGTAGCAGGTCTTGCGTTCGCGCCGGACGGAACGCTCTGGATTGGCACAAACTCGTGCCCAGATATGCTCTACCAGGTAGACCTCACGAACCCGACCAATCCCACGGTGATTCAGTGCTTTGCGCATCCTGAGTTTACGGATTGGTGGTGCTTTGTTGCAGGGGGTCTCGCTTGCGACGGCGCGGGCAATCTCTGGATGGTGAGCCAGGGTACAAATACCGTCTACTACGTGCATACGAGCGGAGCGCCAGCATATCCAAACGCGCTTGACTGGAGGGACAACAGTGGCGACTGGACGACTTCAATAAAGGATCAGGAGGCGTGCGGGAGCTGCTGGGCTCACGGTTCGCTTGCGACGATGGAATCGTGGATTGACATCCTGAAAACTGACCCGACGGTTGACAAGGACTTGTCAGAGCAGTACCTGCTCTCGTGTTCGGACGGTGGCGACTGCGAGGGGTGGTACTTTGATTCGACAATGGACTTCCTGACGGACACCGGGACGGTGGACGAGGCTTGCTTCCCGTACCAGGCAGACGACACGATTCCGTGCAGCGATGCTTGTGACGACGCTGATTGCAGGATGTGGCAGATCACGGACTGGGACTGGGTGCCAATTTCAACCTGGGAGATACAGGGACACCTACTCGATGCACCGATTGTAACAGGAATGCCAGTGTACGAGGACTTCTTGGATTATGCAGGAGGCGTTTACGAGCATGTTTGGGGTGATCTTGAGGGCTACCATATGGTCAGTATGGTCGGATACAACGACGACGAACGCTACTGGATCTGCAAGAACAGCTGGGGGACGGACTGGGGCGAGACCGCGGACTTCAAACCTTTTACTCCGGGTGCAGGCGACGGCGGGTGGTTCAGGATACGGTACGGCGAGTGCGAGATTGAGACGTGGAACGCCTACATTGTCCCGCCGATAACCGAGTCAATTATGCGAGTCAACAAGACGGTCTTTGACGAGACAACTGGCGAGTGGGTTGATAAAGTCGTAGTAGATGCCGGCGAGACTGTAAGGTTCAGGATTTTTATTCCGAACCCGTGCAAGAACCTGACCGCTGTTGAGGTCTTTGATTTGCTGTCAGACGGCTTTGCGTACGCGGGAAGTGCAACGGTAAACGGCGTGGCATGCGAGCCCGAAGAGGTTGTTGCGAATCCTGACGGCACTACAACGCTCAAGTGGAGGTACAACGCAGCAAAGCCCTGCACAGAGCCGTTTCAGGAGCTTGAAGTCGCGGAGAGCCTCACGATTGAATTCGACGCAAGAATGACAAAAGCCTGTTTGTACGAGAACTGTGCAAATGCGACGGCGTACTGTGCGGAATGCACGCCACCTGAACAGATCTTCGCTCGCGGGGACTGTGCAGAGGTTGTGTCTTGGCTGTTGTACGAGGACTTTGAGGGCACTTTCCCACCTGTCGGCTGGACTGTTGTTGACAACCTCGGCGGTCCGAACCCTGTCTGGGAACGCAACGACGATGTTGGAGAATATAATTGGGCAGACGGGGGCTACTGCGCCATTGCCGGCAGCATCTACTACGAGGAAGATCCGATGAACACCGACCTGGTCAGCCCTGTTGTGGACTGCAGCGACTTCTGCGACGTAACCCTGCTGTTCGACACTGATTTCTGGTACTCCGAAGATGAGTGGGCGAATGTGTCAGTGCGAAGTTCAGCAACCGGCGGCGCGTGGGTGAATGTTTTGGCGTGGAACGAGGAAGACCACCCTGGACCGCTGACCGTGAGCTTGAACATTTCTGCGTACGCGGACCAACAACCCGACCTTCAAATACGGTTCAACTACGACACGAAGGGCGAAGAATGGCTCTGGTGGTGGGAAGTGGACAATGTGCTGGTGTGTGGCACGCTACGACAGCCAGGCATAAACATAGAAAAGTGGGTGAAGAAGGAGGGCGAGCCGGAGAGTGCGTACAGAAAAGCGATTGAGGACGCCGAGGTCTGCGAGAACGTAACATTCAAGATCGCGGTGCACAACAACGGCACCAACAGCAACCTGACCAACCTCTTGGTTACAGACGAGTTGAGCGCGAGTTTAGGGTACCAGGACAATGCAGAAGTGCAGTTCGCGAACGGGACAACCGCGGCGATGGAACCAGTGCAAACAGCACCCGGAG
>QMZY01000113.1 GCA_003663415.1 Candidatus Aenigmatarchaeota archaeon | reverse complement strand
GTGTAGTTAGTAACTGTGGAGTTGTTAGCGTCTTTAGCAGTTACAGTTACACTTTCAGGACTGCCCGCAGTAGCTTGCCCATCGTGGGAAATTAGAAAATGATGAATCCCAGTTGGGTTTATTATTAAACTTCCTTCAGTATTATCATCGTTTTTTCCTCCGCCAGTGGCTGAAATATCTATTGTTTCTTGAGTTTCATCAGTCAAACTCAAGACAACTTCTCCATTATCAGCTGAGACAAAAGTATAGGTTGCTGTATCAGAACTGGGGCCACCGTCAGTAAAGGTGCCACTTCCAGAAGATAAAGACCAGGAGATAGTAGAGGCAGTCCCATTTGTATCTACAGTCATAGTCCCCACATAATTAGTTACCAATTCATCGTTAGCATCTCTAGCAGTAATAGTTATAGTCTCTGCTACCCCTACCACCGCATTACCGTCATGAGAAATTTTAAAGTGGTGGAATCCTGCTGCTACTACTTCTAAAATCCCCTCATTATCGTCGTCGGTTTTTCCGTCTCCAGATACTGAGATGTTGATAATCTCAGCAGTATTATCAGTTATAGATAAAATAACTTCTCCGTTATCAGCTGAATCAAAAGTGTAGGTAGCAGTATCAGTTCCTGCTCCTCCGTCAGTAAAACTGCCCGAACCTGAAACTAAAGCCCAAGAAATAGATTCAGGGGCCCCATTAGTATCTACAGTAATTGTCCCAGTGTAATCTGTCTTTAAATTACTGTAAGCATCGTAAGCTTTTATAGTAATATTTTCTGCTTGGTTCTGAGTAGCAAAGCCATCGTGGGTAAGGGAGAAGTGGTCAATTAACCCTGGACCAACTACTAAGTTGCCTTCTGAATCATCGTCACTCTTTCCTGCTCCAGCCACGGAAATATTCACAGTCTCTACTGAGGTATCAGTAAACCCTAAAGTTACCTCTCCCTGATCTGAAGAATCATAAGTATAAGTACAGGTATCAGAATCTATCCCTCCGTCAGAAAAAGTGCCTGAACCAGAAACCTTCACCCAGGATATTGTCGTAGCTGTTCCAGTAGTATCAACGATTATCTGGCCAGTAAAAGAGTCTACAGTATTTCCGTAACTATCTTTGGCGTAAATAACTACATTTTCGGCTAAACCAGCCTGGGCACTGCCGTCATGAGAAATTGTAAAGTGGTCTAAACTTCCTGGACTTACTACTAAATTGCCTTCAGAATCATCGTCGGTTTTTCCGTCTCCACTTACTGAAATATTTAGAGTTTCTGCCTTAGTATCAGTTATAGAGAAGGTAGCTGTAGAATTGTCAGAAGTTGAAAAAGTATAGGTAGCAGTATCAGTTCCAGCTCCACCGTCAGAAAAGGTTCCAAAACCAGTAACTAAACTCCAGGAAATAGAATTAGCATCACCATTAGTATCTAAGGTAATGGTGCCAGTATAATTAGAGACAGTATTTCCGTAGGCATCTTTGGCGGTTACTGTTACATTGTCAGAGACTCCGGCGGAAGCTGAGCCGTCATGAGAAATTGTAAAGTGGTCTAAAGAAGCTGGTGAGACCACTAAATTGCCTTCAGAATCATCGTCGGTCTTTCCGTCTCCAGAGACTGAGATGTTTAGGGTCTCTGCCTTATTGTCGGTTATAGAAAAGGTAGCACTGCCGTTATCAGAAGAAGAAAAAGTGTAGGTAGCAGTATCTGAACTTGGGCCTCCGTCAGTAAAACTACCTGAGCCAGAAACTAAAGCCCAGGAAATCGTGGTAGCTGTGCCGTTGGTATCTAAGCTGATAGTTCCGGTATAAGAAGTCTTTGTATTGCCGTAATTGTCTTTGGCTACAACTGTAATATTCTCACCAACCCCAGCAGTAGCAGCCCCATCGTGAGTTATAATAAAATGGTCTAAAACTAAAGAAATAGGTCGGGTTCCTGAAGAATTTAAGGCAGTATCTTCTATATCAGGAGCATTAGACAAAATTATCCCGTTAGCAGGGATTTCAGCATCTAAACTATCAGCATCGTCTACGGTCTGAGAAATATCCAAAGCCACAAATATCCTCTGGGTTCCTGAGCCAGGTAAAGGTATGCTCAAGCCTGAAAAACTCTTAGTCCCTGAAGAAAATTGGCCTGTACCCACCTGAGAATCAACGCCAGGATTAAAATCTCCGGAGTTGTTAGAATCGTAATAAAGTTTAACCGAGGAAATTTCTGAATCAGAAACCGCCCCGCTATTATTTACCGTTATTGAGGTTATGGTATCAGGGTCAGTGGAGTTATTAGAAACAGTAACATCTAAAATTAAAACATCACTCTCTCCAGCAGCGACCGAAGAAGTTGTAACCGCATTTGCCTGAGCCGAAGCACTACCTTTAAGAACAAATTTTATAGCATCAGCACACAAATCATCGTTGGCATTGTCATCTAACTGCACGTATCCGGAAGTTCCTGAATTAAACTCGAAAATCCCCAGGCTGTTCCACTGATTCCCGTTTATCTCTTGGTTAACAGTTACCGTACTACTTCCTCCGGCGTAATAAACAGTATAAGGAGCATTGCTGGCCAAAGCTGAACCTGCTGTTGACCAGTAAGCAAATACTTCGTAATTTCCGGCAATACTGATATTAGGCGTCCATCTAGCCCAACTCCCTGTGCCTGGAGAATTATCTCTTCTCCAGTTTGTGCTATATTCATTACCAGTAGTAGAAGTTGACCAATCTCCTTCATTATTTACGCTAAAGCCTGAATCCAAATTATCTATAACGATATAACTGGAGGTAAAGGTTAGATTCCCTTCGGCGTCCTCGTCAGACTTGCCGTCTCCGGACACAGCGATATTTACCGTATCCGCAGAATCATCAGTAATAGACAGAGTAACCACTCCGTTGTCAGAAGAAGAAAAAGTATAGGTGGCAGTATCAGTTCCCGCACCTCCGTCGGTGAAGGTGCCTGAGCCAGTAACTAAAGCCCAAGTTATTTCTCCGGTCTCGCCAGTAGTAGAGACTGTGATTTGGCCTGTATAGTCGGTCTTGGTATTCTGGTAGATATCCCTGGCAGTGATATCTACTGGCTCAGCAGAATTGACTACACCTTGTCCGTCATGAGAAACTACAAAGTCTCCTAAACTTGCTGGGCTTACTACTAAATTGCCTTCTGAATCATCGTCACTCTTAGAATCGCCAGTTACATCTATATCAATACTTTCAGCCTTGGTGTCAGATATTGACAAGACTACCTGGCCGTTATCCGAACTAACATAG
>QMZY01000112.1 GCA_003663415.1 Candidatus Aenigmatarchaeota archaeon | reverse complement strand
TTAAAGATGTTAAATTCATTATAACCGGCTCCTCTTCTCTGGAAATCCTCTCCCAGACCGCAAGGTTTCTGGTAGGGAGGCTCTTCTCCTTCGAGCTCTATCCCTTTAATTTTTACGAGTTCTTAAATGCCAAGGATAAAAAACTTGCAAAGGTCTACTTGGAAAAACAAAAAAAAGTAAAGGAGTTCATTCTTAAGGGAAAAGAGAGGGGTTTTGGAGAGGATGCCCTGCTCAATGAACTTTTAACCTACTTAAATGAGTATGTGATTTTTGGCGGTTATCCAGAGGTTATAAAGGCAAAAACACCAGAGGAGAAAAAAATCGTTTTGAAAAACATTGTTAACACTTATATAGAAAAGGATGTTGTTGGTTATTTGCATATCACAGATGTTATAAAGTTTAAAAACCTTTTAACCGCCCTTGCCTTTGGTATTGGTGGTCTGATTTCTTATGAGAAGCTGGCTTCCCTGTGTAACAGCTATTTTAAGGAAATTAAAAAACTTCTTGAGATTTTAGAGCAGACCTATGTTGTAAGGATGCTAAGACCGTTTCACAGGAATCTCATCACAGAGTTAAGAAAGAACCCTAAAGTCTATTTCTTTGACTTGGGAGTAAGAAACTATTTAATAAATAACTTTAATCCTTTGGAAAGAAGAGAGGATGTCGGGAAGCTTGTGGAAAATTTTGTTCTGAATGAGATATCTCCTGAGCTCAGTATTAACTTCTGGCGAACAACTGCAAAGGCAGAGGTGGACTTTATATTAAACGAAATGCCCATAGAAGTGAAATTTACAGAAATGAAAACACCAAAAATAACGAGAAGTTTTCGTTCATTTCTTGAGACCTATAAACCAGAAAGAGGAGTTGTGTGTACAAAAAATCTCTGGCATAAAACAAAAACAATGAATACCAATCTTTTGTTTGTTCCTGCTGTTTATTTGTAAATCCTATTAAAATTTAAAATGTTTTAATTTTAATAGCGTTTTTAATAAAAACAAATAATTTTATCTTGTGTTAAAATTTTTGAATTTTTAAATTCATCCCCTAAATAAAAAACTATGTCAGTCCTTGTTACAGGCGGAGCAGGATTTATAGGTTCGAATTTGGTTAGAGCTTTGGTTGAGGAAGGATATTCTGTCCGGGTTCTGGATAATTTTTTCAGCGGTTTCCCTGAGAATTTAGAAGAAGTAAAATCCAAGGTAGAGATAATAAAGGGTGATATAAGGGATTCCGACAGCGTTAGGAAGGCTGTTCAGGGGATGGAGTATGTTTTTCATGAAGCCGCCCAGGTCTTTGTTGGGCTTTCTATCCAGAAACCAGAGGAAACGAATGAAATAAATGTTTCAGGAACCCTTAACCTCTTGATTGCTTCCAGAGACGCGGGGGTTAAAAAGGTTTTGTTCGCTTCGTCTTCCTCTGTATACGGAAACGTTCCGGAAAAGGAGCTTCCCATTCAAGAGTCAAGAAAACCGAATCCGGAGTCGCCATACGCTTTAACCAAACTTATAGGGGAGTGGTATTTTGAGATTTTCAGAAAGGTTTACGGAATGAGATACCTTGGATTCAGGTATTTCAATGTCTATGGTCCGAGGCAGAACCCGGAGTCCGAGTACGCGGCTGTGGTTCCTAAATTTATTAAAAGAGTTCTTCAGGGAAAGCCTCCTGTGATTTACGGCGATGGTTATCAATCAAGGGATTTTGTTTTTATTGATGACGTGGTGAGAGCGAACATATTGGGTATGGAAAAAAACACAACAGGCGTCTTTAATCTCGGGTCCGGTAGGGATGTAACCATAAACGAGCTGGCTGAAAAAATTTGCAAGCTTGCCGGGAAAGAACTAAAGCCTGTTTATGCAAAGCCTAGACCGGGAGATGTTAAATATTCCTTGGGAGATATTTCTTTGATAAAGGAAAAACTCGGTTTCAGACCGGAAATTAATTTGGATGAAGGTCTGAGGAAAACAATAGAGTGGTTTAAAGGGAAAGTATGAACGCGGGGTTTGTTTTGAGTTTTCATGCCAGTTTTGAGGATTTGGAAAAAAAGCTTTCTGGTAATTGGGAAAGGCTTTCCGAGACTTTGGTTTTGAAGAAGTTTTCTGAAAAGTTTGAAAGTGTTTTTGTTTTTACTAGAGACTCTAAATCCTATCAGAAGGTTTTGCCTTCTAATGTGAAGCATGTGAGGTTGTTTTCCAGGGGTTTGTTCTGGGTTTTTGGTTGGTTGGTTGTTCTGTATTTTGTTTTGCGATACAAAATTAGAATAATATATGTTGAGTGTGGTCCTGGTTTACCGCTTGTGTTTTTGGTTAATAAACTTGCTTCATCCAAAGTTTTGCTTAACTATGATAATACTCTTTTTTTAACAGCAACTGGAGTGAAACGCTCGGTATATAAGTTTATAGAGGGTTTTCTTTTGAGGTTTGTGGATTATATTGTAGTCGCAAGCGGTGAGATAAAGGAATGGGTCCGCTTAAAAGGGATGGAATCAAAGATTCTTGATTTTGTTAGAAAGGGCATAATTACAAAAGAGTTTGACCCGAAAAAAACAAAACCACATCCTGTCTATAAAAAAATCCGTGGTCCTGTCCTGGTTTTTATCAACAGGCTAGATCCTGTGAAGGATCCGATAACACTTATAAAAGCATACAAAATAGCAAAAAAGGAAATTCCAAACTTGAATTTAATTGTTTGTGGCGATGGGTCTTTAAAAAAAGAGTGTGAAAGGCTTGCTGATGAAAATGTTTATTTTCTTGGATGGGTTAAAAACATACCTTCTGTTCTGAAAAAGGCGGACATACATGTTATGTCATCTGTATATGACGCGTCTCCAAGGAGCTTGATGGAAGCCATGTGTATGGGTTTACCTACAATAGCAACCAATGTTGGTGGAATTCCTGATTATTTGGATAAGAAAACAGGAATTTTGATAGAGCCAAGGAATCCAAAGGAGTTGGCAGAAAAAATAGTTTATTTGGTTAAACACCCTGAAATCCGGAAAAAACTCGGGAAAAAGGCAAGAGAAAGGATATTGGAAAACCATGATTTGGAGAAGAATTTAGACAGGGTTTTGGAGTTTTTGGAGAGGGGGGTTTAGTAGATCAATAAAGTAGTTTTCTTATCATTTTTATAGTATTAAAATAGAGTTTGAAAAGGAAAATTATTATTTTTGTTTTTATTGTTATATCTGAAATTTTAAAATGATTTACTTTGATAAAAAAGTTTCCATTTTTTAAACAATCTATTATTTCTTTTGTATCTAATGTTTTGTAATTTAAAACAATGTATAAATT
>QMZY01000111.1 GCA_003663415.1 Candidatus Aenigmatarchaeota archaeon | reverse complement strand
TTCTTTTCCTGTAAATTTGTCCAGACCAGAATCTTTAAGCCTGAATGCGTTCATGCCTACGCAGATGTGTTTTATGTCTATTGTTGGCAGCTCGTTGTAAATAAACCAGTTTGAATATTTTATTCCGTAAATTCTTGCCCTTTCTTTGAACATGCCCAGATCAAAGTAAATGTTGTGCCCAATTGGTATGAATTCCCAGATTCTTGAAGGATGGAAAAGAACAGAAACCCTTTTTATTATATCCTCTTCCGAGGATTCCCATTCCTTGAAGATTTGCAGTTTCTTTTTCCGTGTTCCGTCGTCGGAAAGCAGCTGATATTGAATGGTTATGATTTTTGAGTTTTTCGGGTTGGGACCCGGAACCCTTTTTCCGGATTTAAGCCTTTCTATAATTTCAGGATTTGTATATGCCACTTCTATATCAAAATACATCTCTGTCATCTACTTTCACCTTTTTCCATAACCTTAGGAAAAGTTCATCTATGCTTTGCAGTTTTCTTTCAAACGCGTCTTCAAATTTCCGGTATTCCTTTCTTTCGTAAAGCTTTAGCATCTCTCTGTCTGAAACAGCAGAAGGGATTTTGTATTTTTCAAGATAACAGTTCAGCCCTTTTATTTCGCCTTTTTCTGTGAAGGTTAAAATCATAAACAAATCCACAATATTGGAGAAATTTATTTTTTTGAAAAACCCTGAAAAAGTTTGTAAGTTAACAGATTTTAAAAGCAACAAAGGTATGTCAAATTTCATAACGTTGAAGCCTATAATTATTTTATCATCTTTGGAAAGAAAATAGTTTATAAAATTAGAAAGCATTTCCTCTTCAGAAGCGTATTCCCAGTTGTTCCATGTTTTTATTGAACTGTATGTCTTTATGCCTATTGCCAAGATTTTTGCATTCTCTGAAAACCTGTCTGTCTGAACTGTAAGAATCATACGATAAACTGGATTTTAAGATTAATAAAGATTATAGTAATAACCTGTAGGAATTAATTATAAGTTAAAATATAACTATTTCGTTATGATTTTAAATTATTCTAAAATTTTCTTTACCTTATTAATAAAATAAACAGCATTGTTTTTTGCTTTTTCCACCAACCTGAGTTCAAAGCTAACAGAAACGTCATAACTTGCTCTTTCTCTCAAATCTTTTGTTTCTGTATAATAATCTCAATGTCTTCTCTATCAATGGTTTCTTTTATTAGTTCAATATCTTCTTCATCCAGTTTTCTTTGTTGATGATAATAAAACCATATCACTGCGCATAAAGTTGCATTATGCGATTTAGAAGAATATCCTTTTGCAGAGATTAGCGCTAAGGCAGCATGATAAATTGCATAATAATAAGCATTAATAACCCAATCATAAAATCTTTCTTCTCCAAATAATTCTGGAAGTTCATCGTTATGCTTCTCTTTAACCCAATTAGCAAAATCAAGATTATGTATGGCTTTCTTAAGATACAGTTCTTTGCTTAGCTTAATTTTTCTAAGCGTGCCTTTTTTGATATAACCATTAAGCCATTCTCTACATAGTTTTTTATCCTTGGTCCATTTTCTCCAATCAAGTAGCTTCATTTTCCAACATCACCCACCATTCTATACCGTTTATTAAAATTTTATTATTTTTGATTTCCTTCATGAATTTATCTTTTTTATCAAAAAATTTCTTGCTGAATTCCTGCCACGATAAATAAACCGGCTCTAATTTAATATTATATCTACCAGCAACAATCTTTGCTTTTTCTTCTATATTTTCATTCATTTTATTAAATATGAGTAAGATATCCAGATCGCTTTGTTTAGTATAATTTCCAATAGCATAGGAACCAAAAATTAAAGTTAATACCGGTTTATCTTTAAGAATTTTTAAAAAATCAAAAACAGCATCTTGAGCGTGTTTAGGAAGTTTCAAAAACCTAGAGTATTCAATGTTATATAAAAAGGAAATGATCAAATTATTCTTGTAATTGATATAAAATTTCAAATTTCTGCCTTCCTTTTCAGAATTTATTAGTCTTTTTTTTATTAATTTGTTTAGACCGTACTTAACTGACGGTATGCCAAGGTTCAATTCCCTAGCCAAAGATCTGACATAAATTCCAGGATTTAAATAAATTAATTTTAAAAGCTCGAGTTCTGTATTCATGATATATATTGTATATCATATGATATATAAATCTTTCTATTTTATAGTTTCACCAGATTGTTTACATAAAACTTACAGATTCTATTGTTTGTGCCTTTCGAGCTTTCTGGTATAATAAACATAAAAAACTTTTAAATCCAAAAGATAAATTTTTAGTAATGAAAACACAGGAAATTCTTTGGGGTTTTGTTTTAACTTTATTTGTATTTGGGTCTTTTTTGTTAAACGTGTGCGGGGATTTTTTCTGGTTTGAAACAACAGGGTATATAGATGTTTTTCTTACTGTTCTTTTTACAAAAATTTTAACAGGGATTGTCTTTGCTCTCTTGTTTGTTTTGTTTGTGTGGATCAATGTTGTTACAGCAAAAAACAGATTATTTAAGAAAAGGGAAAGGGAAAGGTTTGATGCAGAAAAATGGTGGTTTTTGGGTCTGGTTATAATTTTAGGAATTCTTGCGGGTTTATGGTTCTCGGATTGGAACACTGTTCTGAAATATCTGAATCCTGCGGGGTTCGGTGTTTCAGACCCTGTTTTTAATAAGGATGTGAGTTTTTATGTTTTTACGCTTCCTTTTTATTGCCTTGTCCTTGGATTTGTTGCCTATACGCTGGTAATGACAATATTCCTTGTAGGAATATTTTACTTTGTATATTCAAAACCCAGAAGAATTGAATATTATGATTATGAAAGACACCTGTTTGATTTCAAGAACATTAAAAACAAAATGTTTCCTCATCTTTCATGGCTTCTTATGTTGTTGTTTGTTGTTATTGGTGTTGGTTTTTGGTTCGCAAGGTATGAGCTTCTTTTCTCATCCACAGGAGTAACGTATGGAGCAGGATATACAGATGTTAATGTGCTTCTGCCTTTGTTTACATTTTTATCTGTGTTTTCTTTCATAATCTCGGGTCTGTGCTTTGTAACCTTGAGAAAAAGAAACGAAAGGCTTTTGGTAAAAATCCTCCTGATTTTTTTCATTGTTTTGGTTGTTGGTCTGGGTTTTGCCGGCGTCACACAGGCTTTTGTGGTAAAGCCGGATGAGTTTAATATGGAAAGAATTTATATTGAAAGGAACATTCAGAACACGCTTTCTGCATATAATCTGGATAAAATAGAGGGAAAACAGTTTCAGGTTGATTATAACCTCACTTTCAAAGACATA
>QMZY01000110.1 GCA_003663415.1 Candidatus Aenigmatarchaeota archaeon | reverse complement strand
ATTTGCAGATGGTTTCTGCTCCACCGCTCTTTGCAGAAGCGGTAGCTCTAAAGAGCGGTGCTACCGTTGATCTACCGGCCCATCACATATTTATCTGTGGATTTTCTGAATAAATATGTTCTTGTTTTTAAAATATTTTAAATTGTCTAAGATTTTGGAAACCTGCTGCTTTTTTAAAAAACCCAAATTATAACACAGAGCTTTCTGTACGCAAAGCATTTAAATGTTTTTTGTAAGATATTAATATGAATTCAAAAATCCTTTATTCCCTTTTCGCTGCTATGATTGTTTCCTGCACTCTGGCAGGCTATTTTGTTGGCCTGACCTCTGCGCAAACCTTTGTTAAAGGGCACTCTGCGAGTGAGATTTTTCCCGGAAGCTTTCAATCAGGAAGTTATACGTTTCCAGGGAATTTAAATATAGGCGGAACTTTAAGCGCAAACACTGTTTGTATCGGAAGCGATTGTAGAAACAGTTGGCCAAGCGGTGGTGGATTGTCAGGAACCGGAACTGCAAATTATATTCCAAAATGGACCGGGTCTGCGAGCTTGGGTAATTCTGTAATATATCAGGACGGAAGCGATATTAAAATAAACGGAAGATTAGGGACTAACGGCAAATCTCCATCATGTCCCAACGGCTGGAGCTGCGGAGTTCATACATATGATATTTATGCAGAAGGCGCTATTCATGCAGACAAGTGGATAGAAACAAATGATAAGATATGCATTCAGGGTGACTGCAGAACCAGTTGGCCGGGTGGAAAACCAACCATTACTTGGTATCCTTGTTTGCCAATGAGCAGAGATCAGGCAATAGGCAGCTGCAGCATAGACCCGGGCTCTGAAGGATATAATTTAGGCGTTCACGACGTGTGTATGGTTGCTAGTTTTAAGCACACCAATGATATGAACGATTGTCTGGTCTGGAAAGAAGGAAATGTATGGAAGGGTGATGGATGGCAGACTAAGTGCACTTGGGTTTGTTTTGATTGGTAGGAACTGGTTGTTCCAACCAAATCTGTCGCTCATCCCAAAAAGTTTTTATCTCCTCTTCCATTAATTATGGTTATGAAATTTGCTTTAATTGGACCCGGGGCACAACCGCCAAGTTACACAACACAACGGTTATTGGAAGAAGCTAGAAAAAAATTCAAAAAAACAGAGCATATACCTTTAATAGATATTAAACTTAAAATAAATAACAAAGAGATAGATGCTCTTTATGGAAAAAAAAGCCTAAAAGAGTTCGACTATATTCTTCCCAGAATAGATTCCAAACGCGCTGTGGTAGGGTATCCTGTTATAAGGTTTTTGGATGATATGAATGTGAAAAAGCCATACGTAGCGGAAACGGTTTTAATTGCGCACAACAAATTTATTACTTTGCAGGAGCTTGCAAAAGCTGGTGTTAAGGTTCCAGAAACCTATTTAACAGGTTCTAAACAGTCTGCTGAGGAAATACTTAAGAAGCAAAAACTGCCTGTAATCCTCAAAATCCTTTCAAGCTTTGGAGGCAAAGGAGTTTTAATTATGGAAACCAAGGAATCTGCTATGAGTGCAATAGAAGCACTACAAACCCTTAAACAAGAAATTCTTATAGAGGAGTATTTACCAAACCCAGGAGAAGACATAAGAGGGATTATTGCGGGCGATGAAATTATTGCTTCTTACAAAAGAATAGCTGGACCGGGAGAAAAAAAAGCAAACATACATGCTGGCGGAAGAGGGGTTGCATATAAATTAACATCTGAAATGGAAGAGGTTGTTTTCAGAAGCGCGGAAGCTGTAAAATCCAGCTTATTGGCTGTAGATATGATAGAAACCAAAGACGGGCCAAGGGTTATAGAGGTGAATATAAATCCGGGCATTCAGGGAATGGAAAAAGCAACGAACATAAATGTTGCACAAAGAATAATAGAGTTTGTGGAAAGCGAAATGAAAAGATAATTATAATTTTTTCACATCTTCTGGACCAAGAACAGGTTTTTTAAACAAACCCACATCTTCTGTTATTCTAGGGCAGGCGCAATTAACCAAACATTCCAAACCCAGACCCATAATCTTTTCAGGTGTTATTTCATCAAAAACAAGCACCCATGCTCTTTTGCCTTTGCTCTCCAACGCCTTCTTAATTCTCTCAGCCAGATTCGGATTAAACTGCCCCGGCTTAACAGAAACAAGAATCCCGAATCTTTTCATTTCCTTGCATTTTTCAATTCCTGCAAATTTAATTCTATAAAGCCTGTTTTCCATTCTCTTTATCACCCCTTTTTCCACATCCAAGAAAAAAACAGGCTTTTCTGTTCTTTCTGCCAGACCCAAGGGATGGAACTCACCTGAGCCGATAAAAAGGAAGCAGTCCGCCTTTTCCACAGCAGCCGAATAGTCGCATCCAAGAACCTGTCCGGGATACTTTGCTTTGTTTGGTTTTTTCATTAAAATTGTTTTTCCCTGTTTTTCCAAAAACTCTTTTGCCTTTTCAAGAGCAGAAAGAAACTGAACTGTTGTTAGAAGAGAGATTTTTTCATAAGGTTTTAACAGGTCTGTATATTTTTTAAGCACAGGCACAGGGTTATAATTTATTCTAACTTCATAATAAACAACAGGAATATTTGTTTTTATCCCCATATCTGAATGCCCAAGATGCAAAATTAAATCGCACCCCAAAACTTCAGCTTCTCTGTTCCTTAAATCGCACGCGCCGTAACACGTTTCAGCAGAAAGATAAACAGTCAAACCGTTTTTTTCCAAAAAACCCACAAGATCAAGAGCCTTTGTTTTCAAACCTTCTGGTATCTGAAGAAATATTTTCTTTGCTTTGTGTTTTTTTATCTCCTTTAGGATTTTTAGTTTGTTCAGCATGTTTAAAATTCTGAATTAAATATTTAAATCCTAAGGAACATTTTTAGATAAATGAAATCAGACATTTCAGGCTTTTATAAAAAACCAATAGAGGAGAGAATAGAAATTCTTAAGAATTTTGCCAGTCTTACAGAAGAAGAGATAGAATTGTTAAAAAAAACAGGTGCCTTGGACATTGAGACTGCGGAAAGAATGATAGAGAACGTGGTTTCCTGTTTTTCCTTGCCTTTGGGCATAGCTACAAATTTCCTAATTAACGGAAAAGACCGTCTTATTCCTATGGTTATAGAAGAGCCTTCCGTGGTGGCAGCAGCATCAAATGCAGCAAAGCTTTGCAGAGATGCCGGCGGCTTCAAAACATCTTCAACAGAACCAATAATGATAGGGCAGATACAGGTTTCCAGACTAAAAGACCCTGAGCTTGCAAAGCAAAAAATTTTGGAACACAAAAACGAGCTTATAAACCTTGCCAATTCACAGGATTCTGT
>QMZY01000109.1 GCA_003663415.1 Candidatus Aenigmatarchaeota archaeon | reverse complement strand
TTTTAAACACACTAAAAACAGACAATCCTCTCCTTAAAAAAGGGTTTGACTGGAGTGTTACGGGAATAGAGCTTCTAAGAAAAAAATACAATTCCTTTGAGGGCTTTTATGCAGGGCTTCCATGGTTTCAGCAGATGTGGTCAAGGGATGTTTTCTGGGTTTTGCCTTCTCTTATAGACCTGGGCTATCTGCAGGACGCAAAAAACATTTTACAAAGGTTTGCAAAACTTTTGTTTAGAGGAAGAATGCAAGGATTTTTATCCAAAACAGAAACTTCTGAAGCCTGTCCTGTGGACTCACCGCTTTTATGGATAATATCGCTTGAGAGATATGTGAGAGAAACTGGTGATATTGGGTTTCTAATGAAACTCAAACCAAAACTTACGGAAATTTTAGGTTTTGTTTCAAAAAGAACAAACTCTGGTTTTCTTATCCACGATCTGGATGAACCTGAAACATGGATGGATACCTTAAGAAGAGGCGATGCTGCAATAGATGTTCAATCAATTTATTACGGGGCATTAAAATCAAGCAAAAACCTTTTAAGCGTGTTGAAAGAGGAAACAGAGGATATAGACAAATCAATGAAAAAACTTAAAAAAAGCTTTGAAATTTTTTGCTTAAATGAGTATTGTGCTGACAGGCTTTTCAAGGGGAAACCTGTTGAAATAAAAACAGCAAATCCTTTGCTGTCCGTGTTTTTCAAACTATGCAAACAACCTGAAAAAATAATGGAAACTATTGAGAGTCCTGAATTCACATCTGAGAAAGGGGTGAGAACAAGGTCTAACAAAGAATTTGGTTTCTCACCTTCCGGATACCATACTGGTTCCACCTGGTCCATAACAACGGCATGGGCTTCTGCATGCGAATTTATAATAAACAGACCAGAAGCAGGATGGTTCTACTTAAAAAAACTTATAGATGACCTTGAAAGGGATTCAATAGGATGCATAGGTGAATGCTGGGACAGTTTCAATTCCAGACTGATAGGTTGTGGTCTTCAGTTATGGGGTTCAGGATTTATACCTTCATTAATAGATGACTATATGCTTGGAATACATATAGATTCCATTAACAAGGAAATAAGGATTTCACCAAAGCTTCCTGAAGAAATCGAATGGATAGAAAGGACAAGAATGATAGGAAAAAATCCTGTAAAGCTTATTTTTAAGAAAAAGGATAATAAAATACTGGTATCGGGAAAAATTCCGTTTACTTTAATAAAGGAGTAATATGAGAAAACAACTAACGGTTTTGGAAGTAAGTTATGAGGTTGCAAACAAATACGGCGGCATCCATACAGTTATTGTGTCAAAAATAAAAAAAATGCAAGAGAGGTTTTCTCATTATTACACAATAGGACCTTATTACAAAGAAAAGGCATCTGTTGTTTTCGAGGAAAGAGAACCACCAGAAAAACTATCTCTTGTATTCAATAAACTGAAAGAAAAACACGGAATAATATGCAGGTATGGAAAATGGATGGTTGAGGAAAAACCCTTTTGCATTCTTATAGACCCTGCAAAATTCAGGGAAAAATTAAATGACATAAAATTTGAGCACTGGAACGAATATAAAATAGATTCTTTGGGTTCAGACTGGTGGTACGACGAGCCTCTGCCTTGGAGCAAAGCAGCAGGCATATTTATAGAAGAGCTTTTCAAGTCAGGATTTATTAAAACCCAAAGCGTTGCGCATTTCCATGAATGGTTGACGGGAGCGGGGCTTTTGCATTTAAAATCAAAAAACGTTCCCATACCGGCTGTTTTCACAACACATTCAACTGTTTTAGGAAGAGCAATAGCAGGAACAGGAAAAGAAGACCTTTATGAAATGATAAACAAAGGATTAAAGCAAGGAAAAACGGTTGATTCCAAGAAGCCTTATGAATACAATGTTCAGGCAAAACATTTTATGGAAAAGGCCGCGGCATTAAATACAGACGTATTCACAACAGTATCAGAAACTACAAAAAAGGAGTGCAAATTTATATTGGGAAGAGAACCTGAGATACTTTTACCAAACGGTCTTGACATGAAAAAGTTCCCAACCATAGAAGACCTCTCAGACCTTCACATCAATTACAGAGAGCATATAAAGAAATTTGTTTTAAGCTATTTCTCGCCTTATTACAATATAGACGCCAAAAATATGCTTTTCTATCTCATTTCTGGAAGATATGAATTTAGAAACAAGGGCATAGATATGTTTATAGACGCTTTGGGACTTCTTAATGAAAGGCTAAAGAAAACAAACAATAAAAAAACAATAGTGGTTTTTATCTGTGTTCCGTTTTCTGTTAAGGGAAGAAGATATGATGTGTTAGAGAATTTAGCGCTTTTTGACACATTAGAAGAAAAAATAGAAAAAGAAACAAGCAGGTTAAAAGGAAAAATAATAGAATTTTTCATTAAAGGTTTGTTACCCGATGAGAAGAAACTGTTTGACAGAGAGTTTCTGGATGAAATGAAAAGAATAAGATTGCAGTTTATGAGCAGAAGAGGTCAAACACCGCCTGTAAGTCCTTTTGAACTGGAATCAGAGAATCTTATAACTCAGGCCCTGAAAAGAAACAATCTTTTAAACAGAAAAGAAGACAGAGTAAAAATTATTTATTATCCAGAATATCTTTCTTCTGTGGATGGTCTTTTGGGACTGAATTACTATAATGCTGTCATAGGATGCCATCTTGGCGTTTTCCCTTCTTACTACGAGCCATGGGGCTACACTCCGTTAGAATCCGCTGCTCTGGGGTTACAAACCATAACAACAGACCTTGCAGGCTTTGGTAAGTTCATTCAATCAAAGATAAAAAGAAATGAATGCAGTATAATGGTTTTGAAAAGAGAAGGAAAGAAATATAATGAATCTGTTAAAAGCCTTGAAAACATGCTTTTCAAAATTTACAAGATGAATAAAAAACAAAGAATATCCAACAAGATTCAGGCAAAAAGGCTTTCAGAACTGGCTGATTGGGATTTTTTGATAGAAAACTATGTAAAAGCATATGAGATGGGTGTTAAAAAAAGATCAAACAGACGCCCCAAGCCTGTGCTTTAAATCTGTTAAAACATTCATATAATTTATAAAAGCCTCGTAAGGATTCTCATAAGGATTGAAATATTTATGAACGTCTCCGTCAGCAAACCACTTTGTGCACATAAAATAAAAATGGTCGCTTATCTGTAGCTTTCTCCATGCATCCAGAACCTCGTTTCCCTGTGATTTCACTTTCTCTTCCAAAGCTTTTAATTCTTTAAACGCATGGTTTTGCATTCCGTTCTCCAGCCACGCACTTAAATCCCTGTGGACGTCTGCCCAGGAACTTAAATAAGGAACATCATAAACTCCAACAGGCCTTTTTTCTCTAAGAATCTCGCTGGGTGTTTTAAATTCTAGATGCTCATATTTCATAACCTCAAA
>QMZY01000108.1 GCA_003663415.1 Candidatus Aenigmatarchaeota archaeon | reverse complement strand
TTCGTATGGTTATATTGGTAATGTTTCCGTAGGAATAGGCATTCACATAAATCCCATACCCGCTCGAATCCCCATCCCCGTCTATCATATGCCCCCGGCAGTCAAAGGTTATGTTGCTCTGGTGGATTTCTACGCATGTCCCGTCGTGGTTGGTTATATCCTCAGACAGGCACACCCTCTCCCCCGGACCCGCTGCCGCGATCACATCACTGCAGTTGGAGCAGTTGGAGCAGTAGTAGTCGCAGGTCGAGTTCTGCACAAGCTGAATCTGTTCTATAGATGTATTGATGTTGGAATCTGTATCCGTGCTTGTAATTGTTATGTTGTATATACCCTCTGAATCCGGGAGGCTCACATTGAACAGAAAATAAGCAGTCGAGCCGTTCTCCACTATTCCCTCATCGGTTACGTTCGACCATACAAGATATATGCTGGTATTTGAAAATGTGCTCTGGGATGCCGTGGTCTGGTTCGATCCCTCAATGAATGTGAACGCAGCAGGTATCGTGATGTTCACCTTTGTTATATTCAGGTTGCTGTCAGTGTTCGATACTGTTATGTTAATAATCTGGTTTGAATTCGGAATATATGCTGTAGAAGGACATATTGCCGTGGACATGTCAGCAGCACGGGTGTAAAGCACCAATTCAACAATGGATATGAAAAGAAACAGAAAGACAATCAGGACAATAACCATTCTATCGGTCTGTCCGCGCACAGACCCTCTCTTTGGTTTATCAAGATATACAGCATTCAATACACGAGAAACCGACAGGCTTGTATCCCGTAACAGATTGGTTCCCATATTTTATAATTAACGACAATTTTTTAAATAAAGAATCCACCGGTCTATTTGACCAATGGTGGGTGTGGGCTTGACCTGTTCTCTATTTGTTCTAACTTCACCAATTAATTGATAGCTAAAACTCTCTGGGAGGTGAAGTTATGAACGATTTTGTCAGCCATAGCTTTAGTGTTGGCAGACTATGGATTCACCTTGTATTCAAGGTGAAGTACTGCCATAAAATATTTGGCATTCGCCACGGTGCCGGACATCTCCTGCAGGAATATCCATATCTCAAGAAGCGTACTTCTGAGACCCGGTTTATGTAACCCATCCTGTTGCTTCGGTTCCACCGGGAACGATATTTAAATATTAACAGAGAATTAAATGTTATGGAATATACACAAGACTATTATGAAGGAGAATCTTCTAATTATTCGCTTTTCGGCGGATATGACGGATTTCTATTGAAGCTCACAAGGTTTTTTGTCCATCGCAAGGCCTGGTCAATTATTAGGAAATACAAAACACAGGGCAAACTCTTGGACATAGGATGCGCTTACGGCTTCTGGACAAAATTTTCAAGAAAAAAAGGCTTTTCCTCCATGGGTTGCGATATCTCGGATTTTGCTATCTCACAGGCAAGAAAAAGGTTTCCTGATTTGGAGTTCTTTCAAATGGATATCCAGAAAAAACTCGGATTTCCTGGGAACGAATTTGACGTAGTAACTGCCTTTGATGTCCTTGAGCACTGTAAGAATCTGGACGGCGCGCTTCAGGAAGTGAAAAGGGTTTTGAAGCCCGACGGCTTCTTTTTGGCATCAATTCCTGACACAGATTTCTTCCCCCCGGAAAACGACAAAGACCCAACGCATGTATGGCATATGAATTTCCCGGAATGGAAGAAGGTTTTTCATCGCAACAACTTCCGGGTTGAAGAAACCCATGTGTTTCCGTGGGTTTTCAAAAAAACCCGGCTCTACAAACTTTACTGGTGCATAAGATTCGTTTTATTAAGACCCAAGTAAGGACTTATAAACCTGAAAGGTTTTCCCGCCAGAAATCTTCCACTGAAAGTTTTTTTCTACTTTTTCCCTCCCGTTTCTTCCAAGGGACTGAAGATCCTGTTTCCTTGATTCTTGAATCCGGGATATCCATTCCGAAACATGTGGCTTCTCCACTAAGAATCCGTTTTTCTCGTGGTCAACAATCTCTGGTATGCCTCCAGCACTGGAAGCTATTACTGGAGTTTCGCACGCAAGACTCTCTATCAAAACCATACCAAACGCCTCGTTCCATAGTGAAGGCAAAACTGAAACATCGGCAGCTGAATAATAAAGCCGAAGTTTTGCGGTTTCAATCCTTCCAAGGAAAACCACATCTCTGCGATTTTTGGAATACAATCTGCACAGTTTTTCCAAAGGGCCAGAACCAATAATATAGAGTTTTTTGTTCGGTATTTTCAATCTCTTGAATGCTTTTAATAAAAGGAGAACCCCCTTTTCTGGAGAAAGCCTTCCTACATAAAGAATAACAAAATCAGACTCAGGAATCCCTAAAACCTTCCTGGCCCCTGGCTCTGGATGAAAAACCTCAAGGTCCACGCCGTTATAAATGGCTTGAGTGTTTTGAATTCCAAGCTCCCTCAAACCCCTTTCCACGAACCTGCTAACACATATAACCTTGTCAGATGCCATTAAACAGGGTTTAAGAAAACCCCTAAAATATATTCTAAATATCCTGTCTATCCAGTTTTTTCCATCCGGCGAGACATGAATTGTCCCAACCAAAGGCTTTCCAAGGTTTTTTATTTTATTTGCCATCAAATCCAAAGTCCCAGAACAGTAATGAATATGAACCAAATCAAAAGGCTTTACGAGTTGTGATATCCCTTTTAGCGAGAGTTTATAGAAAATCCCGGGAAACCCCAAGGAAGCCACCCTTCGGGTTTTCACTCCAGGAACCGGTGTTTTGGAATAAGAAAGAATTTCCAGATCCACATTGTGTTTTTTCAGTTCCTTAGAAAGAAAACTAACATGCACATATCCACCATTAAAGGCAGTGTCAGTAACCATCAAAACTCTCATAAACCCACCTTTTTATATTTTATTCAAGTTAAATTTAAATGGTGAGAAAGTGTACAAGCTTACAGAAGAGGGAAGAAAATATTTGGAAGACGGCCTGCCGGAAATAAAGCTTATGCTTTTTCTAAAAAAACCCGCGCCTTTAGAACAAGCCAAAAAAACAATCAAAAACTTTGGAATAGCCTTAATGTGGGCAAAGAAACTTGGCTGGGTTAAAATAGAAAAAGGAATGCTTGTTCCGCTCGAAAGACCCAAAACCTCTAAAACACAGGAAGCGCTTAAGAATTTTTCCGAAGGAAAAGCAAATGAAAACGAAATAAACCTGTTGCTGGAAAGAAAGCTTATAGAAAAGGAAGGCGCTGTTTTGAAAAAAGCCAAAGCCCTGAAAGGCAAAACAATATCAACACTCACACCAGAGCTTATAAAAACAGGCCTCTGGAGAGAAGTAAAACTAAAACCATATAATATAGAAGCAAAGGGAAAAACAATTTATCCGGGAAAAAGACACCCTTATGCTCGGTTTCTCTGGGCTGTAAGAAGAAAGCTCATAGACATGGGTTTTAAAGAAATGACAGGCCCGCTCATAGAGCTTGAGTTCTGGAATTTTGATGCTTTGTTCCAGGCGCAAAACCACCCATCAAGAGACTGGACGCAGACATACACGTTAAAACACCCGAAAAAAGGCACACTTCCG
>QMZY01000107.1 GCA_003663415.1 Candidatus Aenigmatarchaeota archaeon | reverse complement strand
TTTCTATTTTAATATTTATCAGAAATCAAATAAATATGTGAAAGCCTTTTGTTTTAAGCTCTTGCTCCAATTGCAGTGAAAATATACCCAAGATACAAAACATAGAGCAAAATCAATGCAAATCCCTCTTTTCTGCTTATTTTGTAGCCTGTTTTCATGAAGGCGAAAAGCAGAACAGAGACAAAAAGCATGAAAGGCATGTCTGTCCAGAGCGCCTGAGCAGGAACCGGAACCGGTTTCAAAACCGAGGCAATGCCCAAAACCATAAGTATGTTAAAGATGTTTGAACCCACAATGTTTCCAACTGATATGTCGTATCTTTTTTTAAGCGACGCTACCACGTTTGTTGCAAGCTCTGGTAGAGAGGTCCCAACAGCTATTATGGTTAAACCAATAATTATCTCGGGAACACCGAACAGCTCTGCAAGGCTTCTTCCGCTTTCCACCAAGAATTTCCCACCAACAACCACGCCGGCAATCCCTGCTGTTACAAGCACCAAGTCTCTCTGTATTTTTGGTTTTTTTTCATGCGCTAGAATATGGAGTTTTTTTTGTTTTTCAGCGCCATTAAACATTCTATAAAGAAAGTATGCAAAGAGAAACAATAAAATCAACCCGTCTGTTGCTCCTAAAACCGGAGAGGAGCTGAACTCAAAAAACCCGAAACACAGGAAAAACAAAAGAAATGAAACAAAAAGCATAAATTTCATATCAAACCCAAGGGTTTCTTTTTTTATTATAACGGGAGATATGCAGGCAGAGAGGCCGAGAATAACAGCAATGTTGGAAAGGTTTGAACCTATTATGTTTCCAAGAGAGATTCCGGAACTCCCAACCAGATTCGCATATGTGCTTACAACCAGCTCTGGCAAAGACGTGCCAAAGGCCACAACAGTCAGTCCGATTACGAGAGGAGAAACACCCTTGTGTTTTGCCAGAAGCGATGCGCCATCCACAAGAAAATCTGCTCCTTTTACAAGAACAACCAGAGATGTTACAAACACAAATATATAAAAAATCGTCAAGTTTCCCAGATATCTAAAAAACATCGCAAAAACAGAACCCGCTATTACAGAACCCAAAACTATCCATTTCGTGTTCTCTTCCAGCCATTTCATTAAATAATAATTCTTTTTAGAAGAATAAATTATTTTAATTAACCATAGAAAGTGTGTATTGTTTGTTCAATAGCATGTTATTTTTTCTGTTTTTCTTTATCAAGTTCAAACAATTTAATATACCATTTGCTGTAGGGTTTCCATTTAACTGTTCCTAGATTAAATTCTTTGAGGCTTGGAATTTTATCCAGATTCCAATCGAATCCTTCTTTGAATAGTTTGCATGGGAATTCTTTACATAAGAAGCAATATCTAATGTTTTTGGATTCTGCACATTGAACAATTTTACAGTCTTTAAGCTCCGGGCAACCGGGGCACGTGTTTGTTGCTCTGTAAGCAGGGCACAGGGAACAACAAATACCACAATAACTAATCACTGGTTTTTCAGGAATTGTGTCTGTTTCTTTTACCATAAATTAGTTAAATTAAATAACTTTATAATGTTTTTTCCTTTTTGGATATCGAACGAAGGAAACAATTTATAAATCTTTCCTTATTAGAGGGAAATTCTATAATATTAATCTGACGGGGGTTTTCCCAATTCTTTTTTTATCTCTTCGATCTCCGCCTTGATTTGAATCAGCTGAGCTTCGTATTCATTGAGCATTTTGTTAAAGGAATCCTTTTCTATGGTTCTTTGCAGAAACTCTTTCTCTATCATTTCCTTTGCTTTCTCCAGGCTCTTCTTTTTTCTTTCAAGGTCAGCAAGCCTTTCATAAAGCTTTTCTTTCTCCTCCCTTTTGCTTTCAAAGAAACCCTCTTTGCCCCATTGCTCGAATTTTTCTATTTCTTCTAATTTTACGCTTGGTTCTATCTCTTCAATAACCCTTTTAAAGTCATCCAGAACCAAAGGCCTGTATTTTAAAACGTATTCTTCCAATTGCTTGGATGTTAAGCTCTCAAGCTCCGGATTCTCTTCCCTTACCATTCTTATAACAGCTTCCTGACAGACATTCGCTATATCCCTTCCTGAAAAGTTTTCAGTAAGCTCTGCCAGTTTATCAAAACTAACACCCTTGAGTTCTGCCTGAGAAAGATGAATCTTAAATATGCTTCTTCTGGCTTCAAAATCTGGCAAAGGAACATAGATTTTTTTCTGGAATCTGCTTATGAGTGCCTCATCAAGCTCCCAAGGCCTGTTTGTTGCCGCTATTATAAGAATCTTTTCTTCTCTGCCTGTGTTGAAACCGTCTATTTCTATCAATAACTGGCCTACAACCCTTCTTGTTGCTTCAGAAACATCAGCGCCTCTTCTCACACCAAGGGAGTCCAACTCATCCATAAAAATCACAGAAGGTTGCATTTCTTTTGCTTTTTTGAAAAGAAAATCAATAATTTTTAGCGACTCCCCAAAATATTTGGAAAGAAGCGATGATGCTCTTGCATCAAAAAACGTGGCATCAAGCGTGTTTGATGCTGCTTTTGCTAAGAGTGTTTTCCCTGTTCCCGGCGGTCCGTATAAAAGAATTGTTCTTTGTGCTTTTACAAAAGGCGGTTTGCTCTCTATAAACGGTAAAATTATAGCTTCTTTTATTGTTCTTTTCGCCTCTCCCAACCCGCCAATCTCATTCCACTCTGTTTCTGGTTTTTCACTAACTATAATACTTTGGATGATTTCGTTTTGAACAGAAGGCGACATCTCTTTTAAACTTTCAACGGATTCTCTGTGTCTTATGTATTTCACTATGTTTTCATAACGGGAAGCCCTGTCAAACATTGTTTGCGCTTTTTCAACAGGAGCATTATAGGCAAGCCTTCTGTAAATAGCAGCAGCGCGGGTGTAGTGTTTTATTGCCTTGTCGTATTGCTCCTTTTTCTCGAGTTTTTTTGCAGCTTCTATTTCCCTTTGAAGTTCGTATTTCAAAAGACTTTCTTTCAGACCCATCATAAAAACCACTCATTGAGTGCAATTGATATTGACAAGAGTAACACTTGTATTTTTATAGAAAACAGGAACAGGCCTGCATTCAGAAGAGCTGTCTATTATTTTTACAACAGTATCTATAACGCCCTGCCTGTAGCCTGCTGTGTAGGCTTGTGTTTGTATATTGTTTTGAAACTGTGTGTATTTGTCATAAAAAATGTAAAGAGAAAGCACAATAACAACAAGCATAAGGATTATCAGAAAAATCTGTGTCTTTGTGTTTTTTTCGCTTTTCCGTGACATAATTAAAAATGCTTTTATAGTTTTATATAATTTTTAATACAAAAAATTTTTATGGTTTTAAGCAAAAAAAGAAAAACTTTCCAAGGCTTTTCGTTTAGAATAGGAAAATTTTTTGGCAAAATTTGTGAAAATCCAAACCTATGGACAGGTCTCTCTCTTTTCTTCGCCCTTCTGGGTTTTTTCCTTGTTTTTGAATTGAATTTTTTGTTTTCCGGGCTTGCATTCCTGATTTCAGGTTTTCTTGATATGGTTGACGGCGCTGTTGCAAGATACACAAAAAAATCCTCTGTCAAGGGAGCGTATATTGACACTATAATGGACAGGTATGTGGAGTTTTTGGCTTTTTTTGGATTAATCCTTGTACCGCTTCC
>QMZY01000106.1 GCA_003663415.1 Candidatus Aenigmatarchaeota archaeon | reverse complement strand
CTTTAGATTTGCCGTGCATAACACGGGCACAGAAAGGTAATAAAATTGAAAGATAAACTTAAGTTACTCATAGAGCTCCAGGAGTTTGACAACAGGATTGAGGATCTTCGAAAGCGGGAGGCACAGTGTCCGTTGAAGATCGAAGAACTTGAGCACGCCTGGCAGGCAGAACAAGCAAAGGCCAAGAGTGTTATGGAGAGACTTGAAAACTTGAACAAGGAAAAAAGGGGTATAGAACGCGAAATCCAGGACCTGGAGAGCAGGATAGAGAAAAGCAATAATAAACTTCTTAATATTAAGTCAAATAAGGAATATAGCGCTGCTTTAAAGGAAATTGATGATTTAAAGAAAGCTAAATTCATAACAGAAGATAAGGTAATCCAGGTGATGGAGCAAATTGAGGAAGTGGAAAAGGAGGCATCAGAGAGGAAAAAGAAAGAGCCGGAATTAAGGGCGCAATATGAAAAAAGTAAATCTCAAATCAGCGAGGAGCTTAGTAGCCTTAGAAAAGAACTGGGAAGTCTTGACAACAAGAGAAAAGAGCTTGTCCAGCTAATAGACCAGGATCTTCTTAGAAGGTATGTAATGATAAGAGAACGCAGGAATGGGATTGCAATCTGCCCTGTCGTTAACGGCGTGTGCCAGGCCTGTCATATGGGAATTCCACCCCAGAAATTCAATGAGCTTATAAAATCTCAAGATTTGATGACCTGCCCTAACTGTAGCCGAATTATCTACTGGGCCCAAGAGAAAGATTTTCAGCAAAGACAAAGTGTGGTATCCTGAAAAAGGTGTGTTAGAGTAGGACAAATGGCCGCTGCCCGGCACTCATAAAATTGAGTGCCGGGGGGAGGAAAGTCCGGGCTCCATAGGACAGGGTGCTGGGTAACGCCCAGTCCTGGCGACAGGAAGGAAAGTGCCACAGAAAACAAACCGCCCGGCACTCAGCTCCGTTTTCGAAACCAGCAATCGAGGATAAAGCCTTTTTGAAGAAATTGTTCTGATTTATGCTGCGTGCTTCTTTTTGTGCTGGGTGCCGGGTAAGGGTGAAAAGGTGAGGTAAGAGCTCACCAGTCCTACCGGTGACGGTAGGAGCTAGGCAAACCCCACCCGGAGCAAGACCAAATAGGGGAGCGTTTGAGGGCAGTCCACCCGAGTTCCCGGGTAGGTCGCTTGACCCTGGTGGTAACATCAGGGCTAGATGAATGGCCATTGTCCGGGGAACGTTTTTTCGTACCCCGGAAACAGAACCCGGCTTATGGCCTGCTCTAACACACCTTAATCTTCTGTACAAGGAAGGGATTAAGGCTCTGACATGAAATCTCCCCCACTCCCACAGCACCTTCCATGTTCAATACAGGAGCATCTGCCACAAGATGCTGTGCTCATTATAGGAGCAGGGCACTTTGGGGAAAGGGCGGCAAACATCCTGTGCAAGAAGCCCGACTCCCTTCTCTACATAGTGGACAACAGCAGGGCAAGCCTAGAAGCTGTAAGGGAGCTTCCGCTGGAACGGATTTTCTGTGACGGGGTAGCTTTCCTGGTTGAAAACTTTTCCATGTTTGAATCGTCAAATACGATTATCCCCGCCGTTCCGTTTCACCTGGCCTATGAATGGCTAAGGAAATACCTCGATCACGAATTAGAGATTGTGCCCGTTGAAATGCCCCGCCAGACAAAGCTTTTCCTGCCTTTCACCTGGGACGCAAAAGACGGCTCCCTGCTTGTTAGCTACGCAAATTTTCGTTGCCCCGATGATTGTCCTGAGCCCGCAGACTATTGCACGGTTACTCACAAAAAAAGGGGCACCCCTCTTTACCAGAGACTGAGAGAACTCGATATTGATGGATTCAACGTTTATGTGATTAGAAGCCGACAAATCGCGCCAGGTCTGGGGGGGTACAAGGTTGACAATTTGAAGAAAATGCTTACCAAGGTAAGGGAAAAAGGTGCTGCAAAGTGGCTGATCGGCACGGCATGCAAGTGCCATGGAGTCTTGAATGCCATGGAGGTTCGCACCAGGCAAGCAAGTTGACAGACTGAGGAGAACATATGTTTATTCTATCTAATTTCCTGGTTGCAATTGCAAAAATTCTGAACATCGGCTTAAGCCTTTATATGTGGATTATTATTGCCCGCGCGGTTATCTCATGGGTAAATCCTGACCCTTTCAACCCGATTATCAGGTTTCTGAACTCAGCCACAGAACCCGTTCTCTATCCAATTAGGCGGCGACTTCCTTTTCGGTTTGCGGGAATTGATGTTTCACCGATAATCGTTATCCTGGCCATTATTTTTCTTCAAACCTTCCTCGTGCAAAGCCTGGTCCAGGTGGCTAGTCGGCTGGGGTAATTCCTTCTCGTGAGCAGAAAAGACTCAAAATCGCAGCCCCGGGAATCCCGTATCAGAGTAAAGGTTATCCCGAGGTCATCCAAGAACCAAGTTGCCGGCAAAGAGCATGACATCTACAAGATCAAGCTTACTTCCCCCCCCATTGAGGGCAAGGCAAACGAAGCACTCATTGCTCTGCTTGCCGGAAAGCTGCGGGTCCCAAAGAAAAGCGTTGAGATCATATCCGGTAAACGTTCAAGGTTAAAAAACGTCAGGATTGTGGGGCTTTCTGAACAGAGCATTTCGTCGCGGCTCAAAGAGTAAACCCCATGTAGTCACGGGGACATCTTCATCGCCGTTACGGTGATCAGGGAACTTTTTCTTTTCTTCCAAGTCTCCCGGGCTGGTGTTTCTCTGTGACCTATCTGCCGGGGATTCTTGCGCCCTCACGCCAGTCACTCAGAAAAACTTCCATGATCCCCCAAGCCCATCACCGATTGGAGCAAATCACGCTCTGAATTGAATATCGTGGAGCTGGCGGAACCTGCCGCTAAGTGTCATCAGCTCCTTGTGGGTTCCTGACTCAACTATCCTTCCATCCTCAAGAACATAGATCCAGTCAGCTTCCGCGATGGTGCTGAGCCGGTGAGCCGCAACCAGTATAGTTCTACCCCCTCTCAACCTCTGTATGGCTTCCTGAATGAAGCGCTCGCTTTCGGCATCAAGGGCTGAGGCAGCTTCATCCAGGATGAGTATGGAGGGATTGGCCAGTATAGCTCTTGCAATGGCAATACGCTGCCGCTGCCCCCCGGAAAGCAGGGTGCCGCGATCTCCCACAACGGACTTATATCCTGCCGGCTGGGCCATGATAAAGTGGTGGGCATGAGCGACCTTTGCAGCTTGAATAACATCTTCTTCGCTTTTGCTTGGATCAGAATACTTTATGTTATTAGCAATTGTATCGTGGAAGAGCAAGACCTCCTGGCTTACAGTGCTTATCTGTCTCCTTAGCGAGTCAAGTGTAACCTCGCGAATATCAATCCCGTCAATCCTAATGCTCCCGCTCTTTACATCATAAAAACGCGGAATGAGCTCGAGCAAAGTGCTTTTACCGGCTCCCGTAGAGCCAACAAAAGCTACCATCTTTCCGGCCGTAATTTTGAAGGAGATATTTTTCAACACAGGGACCCCGGGTTCGTATGAGAAACTCACCCTGTCAAATTCTATGGATTCTTGATGCCTGGGAAGAACAATAGCACCCGGACGCTCCTTGATATCGGGAGTCGTCTTCATAATTCCAAAAACTCTTTCAGTCGCGCCCTGCAAAGTGCGAAGTTCGTTGCTTACCCTTGCAAGGTTCTTGAG
>QMZY01000105.1 GCA_003663415.1 Candidatus Aenigmatarchaeota archaeon | reverse complement strand
CTACTTTGATTTTGACCAAGTAAGTATCGGTTTCTTCATATATATGGAAAATCGCTGGTTCGGTTGTGGTGGTGTCATACACGCCGTCGCCTTCAAAATCCCAGGAATAAGTAATATCACCCCAACCGCCAGCTGTGGTTGTAAAACGAGCTTCACCGTCTATAACAGTATCTATCGTAAGTTCAACAAAAGCGTCGCAAGGCCGGTGGACATTCATCGTAAGGAAATCTCCCGGTCCGGAACGGAGCCGGAGATGGAGGTCATTCTCGCTTTGCAGGGTTACCACACGCACTATCGTCTCCACCGTTTCATTAAAATCCCGCTCGACAATTATCTCCTCGTCATTAAACTCAATCGAAGCCGCAGAAAGCCTGTGTTCACCAGTATCATCGCCGTTTATAATAACAAGCGTGCAGGCTACGGTCGTATCGTAAGCCAAAAATGTAGTATCATAGTCGTTTGGCGCACCGGTCGTCCTATAATAAGAAACGGGGCCGAAAACAACAGCCCCGTATATCACGCTTATCGTTATCAGCATCATATAAATAGTATGGCGTGTCATATTCGCTTCTAGAGCAACGATTGTCCTTCGATTAATACAACGAAATCCTCGCCTGCACCCGTAATATCAGCGTCTGTTCCGTATAGTCCGACGACGCAATCGGCGTTTCAAGTTGTAGCCAGAGTTTCTGGTGCGTTTCTGGTGGAACCGCCCAACCGAGCGGACCGAAATACAGTTCCGTCGCCCATGTGTTCGTTTCTTTAACGCAATCCCAAACCAGACTGAAAATCGCCGGCGCAACGGGGTCGAGATTGAAATGACCGCGGACGACGGCCCTGTTTATACCGTTTATGCAACCGCAACTCCACGGGGTAAGCGTATCGGGCGTAATCATACAAAGCCCTAAGTCGATAGGGATATTACCTGTGTTCTCGACGATTATGGATTCGGGCGGTATCATTGTCCTCGTGTAATCTCCAGGTATAGGTGGCGGACTTAATCGCCATTCCGTAGGGTTCACGAAGAAACTTAATACGTATTCGAAACAGTTATAATCCGCGGTGAGCGACTCCGGCACCGTGAGAACTACGGGTTTCGGCAATATGGTATCTGTAGGGTCGCCGTCGAAACCGATAAATTGATAAGCCGTATCGCCGAAGAAATCTATCCGTGAAACCCAGACATTATGGGTGTCGGGTCCCGGCGAGAACCATCTCTCCGCGCTCGCGACAAACTCGTATAAAGAATCGTCTATCGTTATTGTGCCGAGCGTTTCAGGCGGTTCTTTGGCGACGATAAGACGGTATTGCTGGTTATAGTAGGCAATAATATCGACCGGCCCGTATATCGGTTCTACGATATGGGTAATCGCGCCGCCGTCGCTCCAGTTTGTCCAAAGATACCTTTCGCCAGCGGAAGTGTAATCCTCGGCGCTGGCCTGAATGGTCGGCGCCGCTCCCGGTGCCACCCAGATATCCACCCGAGCCGAGTCCGGGTATGACACGTGGTCGACCGCAAGGAAACCCTCGGTATGCCACGGGTTTTTCTCCAGATGCAGTCGGTATTCGCCTTGATAATAGGCTGTCAGGGTCAGATGGTCGGCTACGGGGCCGACATTATGCGCTATCGCGCCGCCGTCGGACCAGTGGTCGAAAACATATCGTTCGCCGCCTGCGGTATCCGAGGATGTCGCTTCGATATCGTGGCTCGAACCCACAGCCCACCAATCTGTGTAAATATCGATACCGTCGTAGGTGGTGCCGTCGACTACAAAACCGCCGAAGTCCTCCGGCGGGGATTTCTTTAGAGTGCAACCGACCGCGATGCCGTATTGAGCGTCCAATGTGCAAGCGTCCCAGATGCGGGCTATTGTCGACGGCCATGTCGGTTCCATAATAGTAATTGCCGATTCTTCGTTCGGAACCCAGACGATAAAGCCGTAATGCGTTCCGCCGTCATCCACCGATGTCGAGGTCGTCGGAGTGGCCATCCCGCCATATTGATACCAGCCCTCGCCGGTCTGGGTCGGAACCGCCGAGCCGCAGCCGCTGTATGTCAAAGCCATATAATACTCGTCTATCCAATCCCAGGTGATAGTTCCGTTGCTTATCATAGTAAAGGTTACCGCGTTTGTATCGCCGCTCGGCGGAATAACGCAGCCAGTTCCCGTATAGCTCGACGCGGCATGGCGCTCGACCTCGCTGTCGTAGCCGTATGGCCCGGCTGTCGCGGTAATTACGACATCGACGGGTATGTAATTCGTTCCGACAGGTGGGTCACACGGACCGTATGGACTTATTACTTCGAGAGTATAAGTATCGCCGATGAGCGACCAATTCCATAGAATACCCGAAGGTTCACCGAGTATGAAATGCACCGAATCGCCGTAGCCGGTTCCGAGCGAACCCCAGCCGGTATATCCGGTGCAGACCATTCCGCCGTCGGGGTTGACCGTGATATACGCATCGACAGGCTCGTCGGCGTTCATCCAGTAGATGCCGATTCCGGGTATAGGCGAACCGAAACCGGCGGGGTTCTGGACCTCGAATGTATATTGATGCTGCCAGTTCCAGGTTAGAGTGGCCTCGGACGACATAGTGAAAGTAACAGCAGTGTCGGAGCCGCTCGGCGCACAGCCGGTTCCTGTATAACCGTCACAGATATATCTCTCGCCAGGACCGCCGGGTTCGACGCAATCGACGATATAGCAGTTCGCCAGAACGCCGTGCGGATAGTAGTGAACCCCCACCGGCGGATAAGGCGTTCCGTAATCACTGTAGACAATAAGACTTTCGATATCGCTTATACCCATCCAAACCCACTGAATAGTTGTGTATGCGTCTAATATAAAACTAACTTCGTCCATACCCCACGCACTGACGCAACTCCCTGTGCCGAAATATCCAACGCAATACATAGTATCGACCGGATTCGTCGTAATATAGCAGGTTACCCAGTCGTCCGCATCGAACCAGTGTTGCCCGGCACCCGGGACGGGGGTATCGTAACCGCCCGGATTATCGATATCGACACGGTATTGGTGCTGCCATAGCCATTGTATCGTGCTGTTGATTAACAGCGTAACGCTAACCAATGTATCTGTCCCGCTCGTCGGCACACTTCCCAAACCCCTCCAACCGACGCACTCGTAACGTTCCGTGCTCGAAATATAGTGGTATTTATTTACTGAAAGTTCGACTTCCGCACCGCCAGCGTAAGCGTGCGACCCTACCGGCGGGTTCGGTGTTCCCCAGTCGCTCATCACGGTAAGAGTAACGGTCGAAATATCCCAGTGCCATAAGACGGAACTCGGTTCGTCGAGGTCGAAGCCGAAACTTGTCGCGGGACTACTGGCAGGAGCGCTACCGGTTCCGGTGAAGCCCGTGCAGACAATCGAATCCTCCCACGGGCTTGTAACGGAACCACCGACAGATGTTCCGGGGTCATACCAGTTTGCGCCGGTATCCGGCACAGGTGCGCCGTAATACCCCGGTTCGGAATCGATATATAACCGGTATTGGTCATCCCAGTTCCAGTGCAATGTCGAGTTAGCCCAGATAAACCAGGTTCCTGTCGAGCTGCCCGGACCACTGGGACAGGAGCCGGTGCCTGTGTAGCTGTCGGCTATCCACCGAATACCTGGGTCGCCGGCGTCGGGATACGGGCTTGTAACGCTCGCGTTTATCGCGCTACCCGGCAGCCAGTAGGT
>QMZY01000104.1 GCA_003663415.1 Candidatus Aenigmatarchaeota archaeon | reverse complement strand
TGTTTCCGTGCTTGCAAAAGTAGAAATCCCGCCGTTTCACATACCCGAGGCGCATCAAGAAATAGTGTCTGGTTACTATACAGAATATACAGGGAAAAAACTTGCGATGATACTGATTGCTCATATGGTGAAGCTTTTTGTTCTTATAGCTCTGGGTATTGCATTGTTTTTTGGCGGCTCTCTGGACATATTAACCTTTACAGCGAAGGGTCTTGTCTTGGTTTTTGTTGTTTCCTTTTTCAGGGTAATTCTGGCAAGGTTTAGAATAGATCATGCGCTGAAGTTTTGCTGGGTTTTTGGGTTTGTTGGTATGATAGATTTGTTCAGGGTTCTTCTTGGTTTTTAATTTTTTCTGGTTTGCTGTGTTTTGTTATAAATTTTTCTTTTTTTGTTTCAGCAAGCTCAAATTCTGGTGTCATTTTTATGGCGTCTTTTTTTGCAATTTCATGGCACACCTCTTCACATTGAGCGCAAAACAAGCATTTTCCAAGGTCATGAATCCAGACTTTGTTTTTTGGGTCCACTGTTATCGCGGCAGACGGGCAGTACTTTGCACAAAGTCCGCAATAAATACATCTGTCTTTAAAATGTTGAAGTTTTCCTCTTAGGCCTTCAGGAACAACAGGTTTTGCTTTGGGATATTTCTCTGTGAAGGGTTTTTTAAAAAAATTTTTTAACGCTTCTGCAACCAGCCTCATGTTTGATATTTGAAACGCAAGTTTAAGTTCTTTACAGGAATAAACTAATACCTTATTTCAAAATCTTCAAACTCGTTTCTGAATTCCTCCCAGCGGGTGTCTATGCTTTCTACCCTTGCTCCTGGCGGCCCTTTTCTGCAGTGTTCTATCGCCTTCAGTATCCTTTCTTTTTCGCCCTCGAACACGATTTCAACTTCGCCTGTGGGCAGGTTTTTTGCCCAGCCCGTTAATCCAAGTCTTGCTGCGGTTTCTTTAGTGAAAGCCCTGAAGAAAACGCCCTGAACCAGACCTGACACCAAAACCCTTGCTCTGCATTTCATGCTCTTATAGATATATATTTGTTATTAAAAAATTAATCTATGCAAAATCCCGTGGATGTTGTTCTGGAGAAATCAGGAATAAGGGAGCTCAATCCTGTTCAAAAGCTTGCTCTTGAAAACGGCCTGCTTGATAAAAAGGCTTTTGTGGTGTCCGCGCCCACGGCTTCTGGAAAAACCCTTATTGCAGAAATAGCAATGCTAAAAACTGTTTTGGAGGAAAGGAAAAAAGCTGTTTATATTGTTCCTTTAAGGGCTTTGGCAAATGAAAAATATGAAGAGTTTAAAGAGAAATATGGGTCTTTTGGCATAAAAATCGGCATAAGCATCGGCGACTATGACCAAACTGACCCATGGTTAGCGAATTATGATATTATTGTGGTCACTTCAGAAAAACTTGATTCCCTGTTAAGGCATGGAATAACATGGGCGCACCGGATAGGTCTGATTATAGCCGACGAGGTTCATCTGATAGATTCTCCTGAAAGAGGGCCAACGCTTGAGGTTGTATTAACAAGGTTTAAAAAAAGCTATAATCCGAAAATTCTTGCGCTGTCGGCAACCATAAACAATTACAAGGAGCTTGCTGAATGGTTAGACGCTGAGGCAGTAGAATCAGATTACAGGCCTGTAAAACTTTACAGGGGCGTGTGTTTGGGGAACATGGTTTCTTTTTATCCTGAAAGGTTTGTAAAACTTGATTCAGACGAACCGGTTAAAGCTCTTGTAGCGGATACGCTTAAAAAAGGAAAGCAGGTTTTGTTTTTTATTTCCACGAGAAGAAACGCTGAATCTCTGGCAGAGAAATTGGGGAACATTGTAAGAGAATATGTCCGGAAAGAGAAAAAAGAACTTGAAAAAACCGGCAAACAGGTTTTGCAGGTTCTGGAAAGGCCTACCCGGCAGTGTGAAAAGCTGTCTCATTGCATCTGTAATGGAACAGCGTTTCATCATGCTGGTTTAATCAATGAACAGAGAAAAATCGTGGAAAGCGCCTTTAAAGACGGGAAAATAAAGGTAATAGTTGCAACACCAACTCTTGCGGCCGGGATAAACCTTCCTGCATGGAGAGTTGTTATAAGAGATACCAAACGCTTTGGCGGGTTCGGAATGGATTACATACCTGTTTTGGAGATTCATCAGATGATGGGAAGAGCGGGCAGGCCGAAATATGATAAAGAAGGCGAGGCAATTCTAATAGCGAAAACTGAAAAAGAAGCGGAATTTCTCTGGGAAAATTATATTGAAGGCGAACCTGAAAGGGTTTCTTCGAAACTTGGCGTAGAGCCTGTTTTGAGAACGCATGTTCTGGCTTTGATTGCGTCTGAAACAATAAGAACGAAACAGGAGCTGATGGAATTTTTCTCAGAAACGTTTTATGCTTATCAATTCAGAAACCTTGCCGAGCTGGAAAGAACAATAGGAAAGGTTATAGAGCTTTTGAAGGGTTTTGGGTTTGTAAAAGGCGAGACAGGCGAATTTGTTTCTGCCGGTTCTCTTGACAATTCCGAACTTATGGCAACGAAAATAGGAAAAAGGGTTTCTGAGCTTTATATTGACCCTTTGACAGCGAACACTCTTATAAAAAGAATGAAAAGGATTGAGGAAGAGGGGAGCAATGATATAGGGATTCTTTATACTGTTTCCAACACCATAGAAATGTTCCCCCTGCTTCCTGTAAGGAAAAGCGATATTGAAAAGATAAATGAACTGCTAAATAAATATGAAGATTTTCTGCCTGAAAAACCGCCGAATCCGTGGGACATTGAATATGAAGATTATTTAAAGGGGATAAAAACCGCTTTTCTTTTCAAGGAATGGATTGAAGAAGCAAGCGAAGAGGAGATTCTCGAAAGGTTTGGCGTTACTCCGGGAGAACTAAGAACAAGGCTAATGAATATTGACTGGCTGTTGTATTCCGGATACGAGCTTGGTCTTTTGCTTAATTTAAGGAAAACCATCAGAGAAATGAAAAAAATAAGGATAAGAGTGAAATACGGGGTTAAAGAGGAGCTTCTTCCTCTGGTCAGGCTTCGCGGCATTGGTAGAGTCAGGGCAAGAATGCTTTACAACAATGGTATAACCTCGATAGAAAAACTCAGAAAAATCCCTTTGGAATCTCTGGAAAAATTAACAGGAAAAGCCCTGGCAAAACAAATAAAGGAGCAGGTGGAGTGATTGGAAATATTTTATAAATATGGCTACTGTGAATACCAAAAGTTTATAAAATATGGAAGTTAATATTACAATCTGTTTTCTTATGGAATTTCCAAAAATTGATAAGATAGTGGAAAATCTGGCAATTGTTAGTGAAAGGGTGAAATTCTTTTACAGGGGCGGTAAAGGGGAAGAAGTGGACATTGTAAAGAAGGAGAAAGGAAAGATAACAGCTATCGAGGTAAAGAATAGCAACAAGATTACAAAAAGTGAAATAAAGTCACTGTTAAGCTTCATGAACAGGTACGGAGTTTCGGAAGGAACTGTTTTAACAGATGATTATGAGGGAAAAAGAGAAGAAACATGGTTTGGAAAAAGGATGAAAATAAACTTTATTCCTTTATGGAAATGGGTTTTATGGCTTGATCGATGAAGTATGGTTCTTGTAGCAGACACACCGTGGAAAAGAATGAAAGGCTTAATGTTCAAAAAGAAGCCAGAAGCCTTGCTGCTGGTGTTTGATAAACCCGGTTGCCACGGAATCTGGATGCTGGGCATGAGGTTTCCCATAGACCTTGTTT
>QMZY01000103.1 GCA_003663415.1 Candidatus Aenigmatarchaeota archaeon | reverse complement strand
GGGTTAAGGGAAACATTAACTTTTAACTCAATAAGACATGGTGATTAGCGACATTTAAAATTCCCACCTGACGACAATTAAAATTCCCGTTTTTCACAAAGGGAAATACCATTCAAAGTACCCGAGTAAGGAGGTATATTGGATGGTTAAAGATCAACAGGTAAGGAGGTTAATGAGATTAATGCAGAAGGAGAAAACGAAAGCTATAGCGGCAGCAAAGGCGGGTATGGATGAGAAGACGGCCCGAAAATATGTGCGATTAGGGAAACTTCCGAGTGAGATAAAAGGAGAGCACAATTGGAGGACACGGGAAGATCCATTTGCTGATGTATGGGCAGAGGTTAAGGTAAAGCTTGAAGTAAATCCTGGGCTTGAGGCGAAGACACTTTTTATGTGGCTTCAGAGGAAATACCCTGGAAGGTTTACTGATGGGCAATTAAGGACATTGCAGAGGAAAGTGAAGAGGTGGCGTGCACTGGAGGGTCCACCGAAGGAGGTATTTTTCGAACAGGAACATCGTCCAGGAGAATTAAGTCAATCTGATTTCACCGATATGAATGATCTTGGAGTTACAATTGGAGGGATACCTTTTGAGCATATGATATATCATTTTGTACTGACCTATTCAGACTGGGAGTGGGCCAGCATATGTTTTTCGGAAAGTTTTGAAAGTTTAAGTTATGGACTACAGGATTCATTATGGAAGCTTGGTGGGGTACCCCGAGCCCACAGAACTGATCAGTTGAGTGCTGCGGTACAGAAACCGGAGAATCCTGAAGAGTTTACCCGGAGGTATAAGGCACTTTTAAAACACTATGGTCTTGAGGGGAAGAAAATCCAGGTGGGGAAACCAAATGAGAATGGGGATATTGAGCAGCGGCACTATCGATTTAAGAAGGCGGTGGATCAGGCACTTATGCTTAGAGGAAGCCGTGATTTTTCCAGTCGGGATGAGTATAAAGGATTTATCGAAAGATTATTGCATCAGTTGAATGCAGGCAGAAGGGCTCGATTGGAGGAGGAGCTTAAAGTACTCCGAAGGCTTCCAGTATGTAAGTTACCTGTATGGAAACGGCTTCAGGTACGGGTTTCTTCGGGTTCTACTATTCGGGTAAACCATAACCTGTATTCAGTATCAAGTAGATTGATTGGAGAGATGGTCACGGTAAGGGTTTATGCAGAGAGGCTTGAGGTATGGTATGCTCAGAAATGTGTTGAAAATATTCCAAGGCTCCGGGGTGAAGGAAAGCACCGCATACAGTATAGGCATATTATTGACTGGCTGGTTCGCAAGCCTGGAGCATTCGCTAACTACAGGTATCGGGATGATTTATTTCCTACCAGTCACTTCAGGATGGCATACGACAGATTAAAGGAACAGCATACTGAGAGCAAAGCTGCGAAAGAATATTTAAAGATTTTGTATATAGCAGCAAAAGAGGGTGAAGGGCTGGTGGATGAGGCGTTGAGAAGTATTCTGGAGCTATCGATCCCGGTGGTGGTTTCTGATGTAGAGATGATTGTAGGCTCATGGAAAGAGGTTCCGGTACATCAGAGTGGGGTACGGGTTGCCGAAGTTGACTTAGGGAGCTACGACGAACTGTTAAGTACGAGGAGCTAATACAATGAATCGTACAGGTAGTAAATTAAAAGAATGTTTAAAGGAGCTTCGGCTTCCTGGTATTCGGGGATGTTATGAGGAAGTTTCGGAGATGGCCCGTGGGGAAAGATTAACTTATGAACAATACCTTGAAGAGCTTTTAGTAAGGGAGATGGAGGAGCGGAGGCAGCGACGGATAGAACGTATGCTTCGAGCATCTCGCCTACCTCTTGAAAAGACTCTTGAATCATTTGATCGAGGGAGGTTACCTCCAAGAGTAGATGCAATGGTGGGTGTACTTCTTGATGGATCATTTTTGAAGCGAACTGAAAATGTTCTGGCATTTGGGAATCCTGGAAGTGGTAAATCCCATCTGCTGTGTGCTATTGGGCAGGAGATGATATACCTTGGATATAGGGTATTATTCAGGTCCTGTGAACTATTGGTACAGGAGCTTTTAGCTGCCAAACGGGAGTTGAGGCTTCCACAGATGCTAAAACAACTGGCACGGTATGATGCTTTGATTATAGATGACATTGGGTATGTACAGCAGAGCAGGGAGGAGATGGAGGTATTGTTTACTCTACTGGCATACAGGTATGAGAGGAAGAGCGTAATGCTGACAAGTAATCTAGCATTTTCGGAATGGGAGAGGATATTTAAAGACCCTATGACGACTGCGGCAGCAATAGACAGGCTTGTTCACCACAGCGTGATTTTGGAATTAAATATACCCAGTTATCGTTTAGAGGATGCAAAGAAGAAAGGTAATAAGAGTATAGATAACAAAAAAATTGAGGGTGAGTAATTGGTTTGGATTTCTCTACCTCCCCGAGGGGAGGTAGAGAGTAATAAATCGGTAATTATAATTGTCGTTAGAGAGAAATAATATTTGACGCTAGACAGTGGTCGATAAAAAAATTACTGGAGGTTAGAAAAAATGTTTAAAAGAGAAGAGTTAAAAAAGATCATTAAAGAGAAGGGAATTAAGAGTCTTGAAGATTTCAATGGATTTATGAAAGAAATCAGTAAAGAAGTACTTGAAGCGCTTTTTGAAGGGGAAATAACAGATTTTCTTGGATATGAGAAGTATGATCAAAAAGCGAAGGAGGTTGATAATTCCAGGAATGGGTATACGAAGAAGGAGGTTAGGAGCAAGTTTGGAGGTATAGGGCTTGAGGTGCCCAGGGACCGGAAGAGTGAGTTTGAACCAGTTGTTGTTAGAAAAAGACAGAGGGATATATCTGGGCTTGAGGAGAAGATAATTTCTATGTATGCTAAGGGTATGACGACCAGGGATATTCAGGCTCATGTGGAGGATATATATGGGTATGAGCTATCAGCAGAGACTGTGAGCACAATAACGGACAAAGTTCTTGAGAGGGCGAAGGAATGGCAGGCGAGGCCACTGAAGGAGATATACTCAATAATATTCATGGATGCACTGTTTTTGAAGATGAGGAGTGAGGGCCATGTAAGGAATGTAGCAGTATATGCCATAGTGGGGATAGACCTTGAGGGAAATAAAGAGGTATTTGGGCTTTGGATTTCTGATACTGAGAGTGCTAAGTTCTGGGTTACAGTGTTGAATGAGCTTAAGAACAGGGGTGTGCAGGATATATTGATATTTTCTGTGGATGGGCTAACGGGCATTTCTGATGCTATACGGAGTGTATTTCCTCAGGCAGAGATTCAGAGATGTGTGGTGCACCAGATTCGAAACTCCCTGAGGTATGTTTCCTGGAAGGAGCGGAAGGCGGTTGCCCGGGATCTTAAGAGTATCTACAAAGCATCTACGGAGAAGGAGGCTTTGAGCTCCCTGGAGGATTTTGAGAAGAAGTGGAGCAAGAAGTATCCCCACATTGCAGTCTCTTGGCGAAAGAACTGGGGGGAGCTTGCCACATATTTTAAGTATCCTCAGGAGATTCGAACCCTTATTTATACCACGAATCCCATTGAAAGTCTTAATCGAGGGATTAAAAAAGTAACAAAAACCAGGGCTATTTTTCCGAATGAAGAGGCCCTTTTTAAATTGATTTATCTGGCAATAAGTGATATCAGTAAAAGGTGGACAATGAGAATCAGGAATTGGGCTTTGATATATTCTCAGCTCAATATTTATTTTGAAGAAAGGTTGAGTAAATTTGACAATGTATAAAAATTT
>QMZY01000102.1 GCA_003663415.1 Candidatus Aenigmatarchaeota archaeon | reverse complement strand
TTATCCAAGAATCAGCTTTATTATATTTTCTTCTGAGACACCGTTTATAGTGGCGTCAAAATTGTCAATTGCATGAAAAAGCAATGCTTCTATTGTCTGTGGAGGCGTGGGTCCCTCCTGACCAAAATGTGATGCAACTATATGCAAAACCGGTTCAGGGAAACCCCTTGCATACAGTTCTGCTGTTCCAAGGATTGTGTGGTCAAGTGTGAGTTCTGTATTGTCCCAAGAACCTTTTTCCCTCTTAAAATTCCAGAGTTTCCCTATATCATGAACAAGCGCTGCTGCTATAAGAGAATCCATATCTATTTCAAGGTTATATACATCCTGCAAAATCTCTGCAACAGAAATGCACATAAGTGTTACAGCGTATGTGTGTTCAATCAGACCACCTTCTTTCACATGGTGCCAGTTTGTAGAAGCAGGAGCCTTTTTTAATTTTAAGGGTTTGTATTTGAGATTCTTATTTCTTAAGCTGGGATGTTTAAGAATATCAATAACCTTTTTTCTAAGTGACTGGTCCTGTATCCTTTCAGCGAGTTCAAGCAAATCCTCAAGTTTTATCATTTTTTTCAAACCCTATTTTTACTTTTTTATCCTCAAACTCCATAACGGATTTTTGATGTTTGATTTCAAAGATAAGTTCTGAAGAGCCAGTGTTTTTAAGAATGTTTGTGTCAAATCTTTTTAAAAGCGTTTCTGTGTTTTCATCACACTCAACATAAAGCTTTATTTTTTCAGTTACCTTTAATTTTTCTTTTTTTCTCAGAACCTGAACAAACCTTATAAATTCCCTGATAAATGATTCATCTTTGTCAATATCCCCGACAGAAACAGAACCAAAATCTGTTTCTTTGCCTTTCACGGGCTTTTCGCTTATTTTCACGGTTTTTGCATTTCCCGTTTCTTTTAAAATTCCTTCCAAAACTTTCACTGCTTTCTTAACTTTTTCATTTTTAGGATAAATAGTCACCTGTTTTAATGGCCATTTGAGTTTTATCCCCTTTTCCTGTCTTATGGAGTTTATCTTCTCAACAAAATCCTTTATTATATTCATGTATTCCTCAAGCTCTTTATCTATAACATCTTCAGGTTCCGGCCATGAAGAAAGATGAACCGATTTCTCTTGAAACACGTCTGTGTAGATTTTTTCCGTGATAAACGGAGTGAAAGGGGCAAGGAGCTTCAATACGCGTTTTAAAACATAGAGAAGCGTGAATTGGGCCGCTTCTTTATCCTTTCCTTCATACCATGGAGAAACCCTGTCTCTTATTATTTTTATATACCATCTTGAAAAATCGTTCAATATAAACTCAACAAGTGTTCTGGCTGCATGATGAAAATGGAACGTTTCCATATAGTTTGTAACATCTTTTATGATGCTGTTTATTCTGGAAATTATCCACTCATCTTCTATCTCTATATAATCCATTTTCTTTTTCTCTGCCAAAGACCTGTCAGAATATGTATCAATAAACACGTAACTATTCCACAAAACACTTAGAACCCTTCTCAAGTCTTTTGCCATTCTCATGCTGAATTTTTGTGTTTCCCATGGAGCATTATCGACGCAGTAATAAAGCCTTAACAAATCAGCGCCAAGCTCATTGTACGCGTCTTCAGCAAGAATAACGTTTCCGACACTTTTTGACATTTTTTCTCCTTTCTCATCTAAAGTCCAACCGTTCAGACAGACTGTTTCATAGGGTTTTCTTTTAAATACAGAATATCCGCAAACCATTAATGTATAGAACCAGCCTCTTATCTGGTCTTGCGACTCATCAACAAGATCCACAGGCCATAATCTTTCGAAAAGCTCTCTATTGCTGAAAGGATATCCCAGAGAAGCCCAAGGAGAGATTCCGGAATCAAACCAGACATCCATTATATCCTTTATTCTTTTCATTTCACCCCCGCATTTGCTGCACTTGAAAACTATATTATCAACACTGTCTTTGTGCAGATCCATATCATCTGGAATATCAGAGACAAGCTCTTTCAATTCTTTTCTTGAACCAATGATTTTCTTTGCACCGCATTTTTTACATACCCATAAAGGCACTGTTATGCCCCAGTATCTCTGTCTGGTAATTGCCCAGTCAGGAGCATCAGAAACAAGATTATGAAACCTTTCCTTTGCAAACCCAGGCAGCCAGTTCACGGTTTTATTCTCCTTAATCACGCCGCCCCGGATTTTATCAAGCTTTAAGAAAAGCTGTTTTGACATTCTATATATAAGAGGGGATTTGCATCTCCAGCAGAGAGGATAAGAGTGAATGATTTTTTCAGCGTGCAAAAGATAGTTTTTGTTTTTCAACTCTTCTATTATCAAGGGGTCTGCTTTTTTAACATAAATCCCTGCAAATTTTCCTGCTTCTTTTGTGAATCTTCCCTGCTCATTTACAGGCGATGGTTCAGGAAGATTATAGTGCTTTCCAAGCTTGTTATCCACATCACCGTGCCCGGGTGCAATATGAACCAAACCAGAACCGGTTGACATGTCTACTATATGCTCGACCTCTTCCTTTTCTTTCACGTCTCTCTTTGCAATTGTTTTTGAAGCAACCCTTTTTTTCATTACAGGAACAGAAAGGATTACCTGATGTGTATTTTCAACTTTTTCAAGCTCTTTTTGAACAGGCACATCAAGGACAGGCTCATATTTCGTTCCTTCAAGTTTTTTCCCCGGAAACTTTTCAATAATCGTGTAACCTATTTCTAGGGAATGCAAAACATCAAGCCGTTTCTCTGCGAGGATAAGGACATCATTCTGTGTTTTCACTTTAACATATGTTTCTTCAGGATGAACGCATACAGCAACATTTGCCGGCAGTGTCCATGGTGTTGTTGTCCAGACAAGCAGATACTCTTTTCTGTTTTTCACAGGAAACTTAACATAAATTGAAGGGTCCTCAAGGTTTTTATAAGAATCAGTAACCTCGTACCCTGAAAGAACGGTTTCACATTTTGGACACCAAAATCCGGGTTTGTAACCTTCAACAAGCAAACCCTGTTCATACATTTTTTTTATAGTCCACCAGCCACTCTCGAGATAATAATTTTTATATGTTAGATACGGTTCCATCCAACCCCTTAAGGCACCAAGCTTCTTATATAAACCCATCCAGACATGAAGGTTCTGCTCTGCAAAATTTTTGCATTCTTTAATAAACTTGCTTATTCCTATTTTCTCTTCTATCTCTTTTTTTGACTTTATTCCAAGTTTTTTTTCAACTGCATTTTCTATTGGCAGACCAGAACAGTCAAAACCCGGCTGAAACCACACAGAAAATCCCTGCATTTTTTTGAATCTCCCCCATATATCCTTAAAGGTTGTGGTTTTCACATGACCTACATGTGGAATGCCGTTAACGTAGGGAGGACCGTCTAATAAGTAAAACTTCTTCTTTTTCGGCTCAAGTTTTACCAGTTCCTCTGGAATCTGGTTTTTTCTCCAGTATTCCAGGACACTTTTCTCTATTTCTTTTTGTTGGTAGGGTTTCATATTTTCATTGAAAGTATTTTTAGTTTTCTTGCTTTAAATCTCTTTAAACTTGAATTCCTTTTTTCCCGTCCATTCAAGATATCCTCTTGCCATTTTGTACACCATGCAAAACAGAGAAAGGTCTCGGTTTTCAATTACTGCTTCAATCTCATTTCTAACCAGCCCTGAAACATGCCAAGGCAGTGCAGAAACAAACTCCTCAATTTCTTCTCTGGCTTCTGGTGTTTTTAAATAGTTAAAAAACCCTTTCACATCAGGCTCTTTTTTAAGTTCAGATCCGATATTCACCCATGTTCCTCACTTAAAATTATTT
>QMZY01000101.1 GCA_003663415.1 Candidatus Aenigmatarchaeota archaeon | reverse complement strand
CATGAACCATGTATGCACCAGAACATTTTTAGGTTTTTTGAATTCGAACCACATACCATAATCATCAGGAATGGATTTTCTGAACATCAATCCAAAACTTTGCTGTAAATATGTTCTCGCTATTTCAACCCTGTGAAGTCCTAATTCTTGCTTAAGAGCTTCTATTTTCTCCCAATTCGTCATGAAAATATCTTATTCCAATTCTATCTTAACTAAATATATAGGAGAAAGATATTTTTTATCTCCCCCCTATTCCAAAGGCGTCATCTGAGTAGTTCTTTGCTATTGCTGGCAGTCTGACCCTTATTGCTCCTCTGTATGGTATGGTGTCCCCTTTTTTAGTATATCTGATAATAGCCCACAATACACCCCTTTCGTCGTCTCTTATTTTATATATACCTATTTCTCGTTTGTTTTTCAAGTCCTTCGGTGTTTTAAAAAGGGACTTTATTCTTCCCGAATCTTACATACATCTCTTTTATCACCTCCTCCTACACTATAATTATAATTAATATCTGTTTATATATAAAGATTTAAATAGCTTATTGAATTCTGATATCTATTTCCTTAAATACCTTAATCCAATTCCAATCATTACAAGTTAAGCTATAAAATTCTCCACTGCAATTCTCAAGAAATCTTATCAAGTTCGTTTTTTCGTTATTTTCAATCTTATTAACGCTGAAATTATCATTGAAATAAGAATAAGCCCAAATCAGAGGATTATTGATTCTTCCAAGTGAATAGCTATTAATATTGGTTATCTTCTCTGTAAGTTCTGATAAACTTAACTTTTTAATTTTTCTCGGTCCTATCTCAACCGTAACTACCATATCTACCTTTGCACTGGCTTTGGTTGGATACAAATCAGCCAATTTAAGAGTTGGAGGTTTGGTTACCCTTTCAATAGCCTTATTAAGATGGTTTATTTTTGCCTTTATCAACTTCCGATAGAATTTCCATTGCCCTATGTCAGAGGGTTTTATGAACCTCAGAAAATCTTCATATCCAATTGCTGAAGGGAAAGCCGAAAGGAATGCATAACCTTTGTTATTAATCAGAACTGTATCATCGCTTATGTATTTCCATCCTTCTTTGAGAAATTGCAATGTAGAAAGTGTTTTTCCTACATTCGGATATGCAGCTATTAGGATTGTCATATCGTCATTTGATACACATGCAGCATGGACATAGAGGTTTCCTTTCTGGATTTGATGAATTCTATCAATACTACCAATGAGGTTCTGGATACTCTGTCGTGAACGAGGAGGATAGAACTTATCGAGCCACAGGCACGACTTTGTAACCTTTAGCTCTGTTTCTCCTAACAAATTCTTCAGGTATATCTGATTTTTCAACCCAAAAAATACATCCTCAAAGTATATAAAATCTTCGTTCTGTCGTCCATAGAACCAGAAATCGAGACGAGAGCTCCCTTGCTTGTAGTCACTATCTATTGTTTTTACAACCTCAAATTTCATTTTCATATTTTCTCTATCATTTACTCTTATAAAAAATTTTAAGCTCTTTGTTCTCCATCATACTTCTATATTTAAAATAAATTGAGAATTTTCATCTGTTTCATATGTATTAAGGAAAGGAGAATAAGTTTTTACATATACCTTGTTTTCAGTAGGAACAAATCTTAATATTCTTAGATATCCATTACCACCATTTGGTCTATCTTGGTAATTAGCTACCATCTGATGGACTAATCTACCATCTATTCGAGTAGTATTTAGTGCTTCTCCATGAAGATGTCCATTTAAAATCATTATTATATTAGTATTAGGCACTACTAATTTTTCGTAGATTTCTTTTCCACAGTTTTCACATCCTGCTTCTTTTTGTTTTCGACAAAAATTTTTATCGAATAAGCCACCCCAGAGATTTAGATACATATGCGTAACTATAATAGCTTTTCTATCTTTATAAGTCTCTAAGGTCTGATTAGCCCAATTTAATATCTCATTAGAGGGGCAATACTCTAAATTAAGGATAATGTAATTTCCTCCACTTACATTGATTAATTGGTAGCTATTTCTATTTGCGGGGCTGAAACTACCTCCATACCATTCATAACTTGAAAACTTTGAGGCAGGAAATGTAGAATTGTATAAAGCAGATGCCCCTGTTGTAAGATTCATATCATGATTACCTGGAAGAACAGAATAAGGGACTATCCCATCTAATATACCCATACTTGTATTTGCTCTCCGCCATTGGGTTGTATTGTTATAGTCCTGCACTATGTCTCCTTCATGCGCAACAAAAACAATATTTAACTTCTTTTTATTATTCACTACCCATTGAGTTTGGTTAGTAAAGATTTCTGGATAACTTTCTGAGTATTTTTGAGTATCAGGTAAAACTATTATAGTGAAAGATTTATCTGAATAAGACATATCTAAATAAATACATGCAACTGTGCACACCAGTATACAGAAACAGAGAGAAATGATTATCCTCAAGTGCCTATCTCTTGTAAACATATACACACCTATTTATATCATCACACCATTCATATTCCTTTATTGAATTCATTTTCTTATGTGTTATTATATAAACCGTTGAATTGGAAGAGTTTATAGCCCTGCAAGGAATCAATCTATCCGACCAAAAACATAAATTATAATAGACACCCCCTCCCCAGAAATCTCTGTATAAATCCTTATCGAAAATTATTTTTCCATCTACTGAGCTGATATACTCCCCTACTCCTTTCATTTCATACCAATAACTACCCCAGCCAGATACTTTTTGTATGGTTATAGAGTTTCCATAGATAAAAAAGCATAACGTGAGGATTACTGCTCCATAAGTAACAATTTGCTTTTGATATTTTTTAATTACGAGCAGATAGATTGTTAGAGCAATAGTGCCTCCTACAACGCTAATTATGGTAGTTGGGTTAAAATAACCATAGAGAAGACTTATCTCGCCCCAATGATTTCCAACCTTAAGCCCTGTGAAAAAGGTAATGCAAACAGCCACTACTATAAAAGAGTCAGCAATAAGCAATGAATCTTTTACTGACCTTATTTTTCTTACAGAGACCAAATGGATAAACTTTATACCTCCAATAAAAATCAGAGGTATGAGGAAAAACACATATCTACATCTTATAGTTGGTTCTCCTGGCAGAAATAATCCGCAGATAGCGCAAACTATAATTATAGATAGCCATAAGAAAGTTACTAATGTTTTACTCAGGTTGTCAGAAACATCTTTTGAAAGAAGTTTGAATAAAAAAGCAACGCTGAGAATACCGAAAATTAGCGCTGAACTGAGAATTAAAGCTCCAAAGTGGGCATTGAACATGCTAAGAATGTTAGAACCAAATCCTCCGTTTAGCGCTGAAACTGTTGGACATGTTATTGAATAGCCTGTAACTCCATACTCTGTGAAACCGAAATTTAATGCATTGTAGATAAAATAAGGTGCAGCTACAAGAGTTCCTATAAGAAAATACTTATTTATGTTCTTTCTTAAAACCAGTGTCGTAAGAAGATACGCTGGGATAAGGAACAATCCAAGTATCTTTGTTAGGATAAGCAATCCTGCAAAAATACCTCCTGCATAGCCATAAAATTTATTTTCTGTCTGTTCGCATTTGAAAATAAAAAATACTGATGTAAGAAAGAGCACCAAAAATAATCCCTCTGGACGCATTAAAAAACTTCCATGAACGAAATGCGTAGGTATAAGAACCGAAAGGATAGCAACCAAAAATGCCTCAAAATTGTTTAAAAATATTTTTGCGAGATAGAAAGCTGGAAATATCGCTAATGACGAAATAAGTATGTTTATCAGCTTTATAAACTGGTATTTTGTTTCAAT
>QMZY01000100.1 GCA_003663415.1 Candidatus Aenigmatarchaeota archaeon | reverse complement strand
CTGCTTGTAATAATCGCCTCTGTTTTGAAGAGTCCCTGATGTTATTGTTGTTCCATTATTACAGCGCGTTATATTGTAAAATGTGGACGCTTCCAGAGCAATAATACCGATATAAGTCTGGTGATCAGTTGTGGAGATATGGGACTCCTCACCGACCTGAGGGGCATTGAAGGTGTCGAAGATTACGAATTCTTTTCCTATGAATCCGTCTGCATCAGCAGCCGGGACGTATGCCCAGTCTGTGTACAAATCTTGATCAGGGTCTGTATCTTCGTCATATGCCAAGACATACACATCTTTGGTTGAGGTTATCTCGCAGTAATCCGTGTCGTTCTCTATGGCTATAACCTCCCCTTTATCCGCTGAGTATGGGTTTGCATATGAAACCAAAGAACCTCCGTTATCTGAACAAGAAACATTGATCTGGTTTCCGTCATAGAGACTCACAACAGCAACACCGCCGTCATCATCTGTATCATCGTCCCTCGGGTTTATGGGTCCTTTGAAAACTTTTCCTGTTTTTCTTCCGTAATATCCAAAGGTAGAATCCAGATCAAACATTATCGCCTTGGTTTCGCCTGCGTCGTCTCCTTCTATCCAGGTGGTATAAACCACCAGAGGCTGGTCGCTGGTTATGTGGAAGAAATCCAGACTCGTGCAGGTGTGATACCCAACTTCGCCGGGAGGGATTAACAAACTGAAATCATTGTCTCCGCTATTTCCTGACCAAGGTATGTCATCAACCGTTACGCTTGCTGTTGAGTTTCCGAGATTAAGGATATCGATTTCCTCTCCGCAAAGCATGTAAAACTCGGTAGCGTTAGGGTTGTATGGAGGGATATATTCGGCCGAATCATCTCCTGGATAGGAAGTGAAAACAAGGACTGGTTTATCCGAGGTTACATTGTAGAAGTTTGGAGATGTTCCTGATCCGCCTAAACCGGAAGTTGAGGAGGTTCGGTAAACCCCAGGCGAGCTTCCTGAACCAACTGTCACGTTTATGGTTCCGTTGATGGAAACATTGGTTTCTTCAGAGGCTATTATGAAGAGGGTCGCATCGCCTGCTGTAGGAGCCAAGAACTTGGTTCCCCAGAAAAGGTTCTGCTTTTCTATGGAGTAGTTCGGGTTTTCCTTTGCTCCGCTCGGGGCCTCTAAAACATCGAAGTAAAGATGGAAGTACCGGGTTTTATCCTTTGGGTTGGTTCCGTTGAGAATCCATGTTACGTTTCCATACGCATTGCTTGTGGCATTGAAGTCAAAGGGTGGCGTGAACACCACAGGAATCAAACCAAGGACATCATCTGTGGTGAGGTTATACTCCACAAGCCTGAAGGAATTGATATCCAGGGTTTTTCCTGACCAGTTGAAGTTTTGGAGTTCCTCGGTGAAGTTTATTTCTACCTCTACCGGGTAATCATTTACCGTTTCTTCTGGGGTGACTTTAAGAGGAATCCTGAACATCCAGGATGTGTTCCACCAGTTCGAATATTCTTCTTCAGTTTCCAGAGTCACGGTTGGTTCTGGATAGTAATATCTCCTCAAAAACATGTAGTCAGAAGTGAATTGATTAGTATCAGCATAAGAATTGTACATGGTTACCGGAATCCCGGATTGCGGAACCTGCTCTGTATGCTGGGCTTTTAACTCATCATTAACATAGTAATCGTTTTCTGTATCGTTCCATGTGATTTCATAAGTGGCGTAAACCCCGAGCAAGGAGGTGTTGAAAGCCGTGTATTCCTCGGCTGTAACATAGTTTCTCGCCCCCCAGTTGCTTGCGGCGTACCTCTCAACTATGGCGAATGGAGCGGAACCGCCTGAAATAAAACCAACCCACATTCTGTCTCCGTCAACAAACCGGGTTCTCCAGGTCACGGAGTAGTTGTGAAGGTATGTTGAAGAAGTGTAAACTCTGTCTCCGGCATTGTCGCAAAGCATTTCGCCGTTGCTTTCCACGCATCCCACATTATTCCATATGCTTGTGTTAATAACCCCGTCATTGAAATCATCGAAGACCGTGAAGATTTGACCGCCAGAGTAGCCCGGATTCTCAGCGTCTGGGTTTCCGTAATAAAGCTGGAGGGTTTTGTTGCCGTTTGCTGGCAAATCCACAGAAAACCAGATTTTGGTGTTTGGTGTGTTGCAGTCGGTCTGGTTCCACCAGGGTTTTTGGATATATCCATTCTCTATAATCCGGATGTCATCGCAGTCTGGCTGGAGTTTTCCTCTTTGCACATAATACTGGGTATTCCATATCAGAGAAACCGGATAGTTAGTAAGTGAGAAGTTTAGATTATTGACAATGGTTATGTTTTTTCTATACAGCCAGGATTTATTCCACCATTCCCTGTAAATAACATTTTCCCACCATGCCAGTCTGTCACCATCATAAGAAGCCAAGAGAATATCAGGATCTCCGTCATAATCAAAATCCGCGATTTGGGTTTTCCATGCTCCGTTGGCGTTTGACCCGTTCACTATGAGCATTTCCGTGAAGGTTTGGTTGTCTCCTGTGTTGTTCCACCATGCCAGTCTGTCCCCCAGATAAGAAGCCAAAACTATATCGTAATCCCCGTCCTGGTCGAAATCCACATGAATCGCGTGTTTCGAACCGTTGCAGACATAACCAGAACCCACAAGAATTTTGGTAAAGGTTTGGTTGTCTCCGGAATTGTTGAACCAGAAGACTTCATTCCCATCATAAGCTGCTGATACCAAATCATAATATCCGTCACCATTGAAATCAACCACGTCCACACTTCTAACACCATTACAGGTAATAGAACTCTCACAAACCTGCATGTCTGTAAATGTCTGGTTGTCTCCTGAATTGTTCAGCCAAGCAAGCCTGTCCTCTAAATATGCGGCATACACAATATCATAATCTCCGTCGCCGTCGAAGTCAAGAACCTGGATATCCTGAACGCCGTCAAGATTTAGATTGTATTTTAGAATCACGACCTTGGTGAAAGTCAAATTATCCCCTTCATTCCTGAACCAGGAAATTTCATCATCATCTTCTAAAGCAGCAACAACATCATAGTCTCCATCTTTATCAAAGTCCAGAACCTCAATATCGCTCGGGTTGTCGCAGTCTGCCGCGCTTTCATTGATTGCATGGTCTGTAAAGGTTTGGTTGTCTCCGGAGTTTTCTAACCACGCGATTCTGTTTTCCAATCCCGCCGCATACACAACATCATAATCACCGTCGCCGTCGAAGTCAAGAACCTTGCAGGCTCTCAGCCCGTCTGTGTTTGCAGTGTCTTGAATTAGAATGTTTGTGAAATTTTGGTTATCGCCCTCATTTCTCCACCAGTTCACTTCATCCGACCCGTATGCGCAAGCAATTACATCCAAATCTCCGTCTTTATCGAAATCAAGGATCTGGATATCTGAAATTTCATCCACATTAACCCCGGAATCTATCAAATGCTCTATATATCCGAAACTCGGGTCTGTTGCCAGATACCATGGTCTTGCTTCCAAAAAGGTTTTGGAATCATATTCAATCTCAGCCGGTCCGAATTCGTAAAGATAAGGCCAAAGTTTTGGAGCCTTAAAAGAGTAATAAACCCTGGAGCTGTTTCCAAGATTTTCCCATTCAAGAACGGTTTCGTTTGGGGTTCTGATAATTTTTGCAGTGGTGTTTGCTATTTGGAATTCCTTTGGTAGGTACTCCCGGAAGGTAAAATTAGATGCGTTAACAAACGAGACTAAATTTATTACAGAGTCGAACCAGCCTTTTTGCGGGTCTATGACTACGGGAGTGTCTCTGATGATGTCAAACTCGTAATTTTTTTTCACAAGGAAGTGCGTTCTCAATGATGAGGAAACACCGTAAGCATCGGCTAAAACCAGAATACTG
>QMZY01000099.1 GCA_003663415.1 Candidatus Aenigmatarchaeota archaeon | reverse complement strand
CTGCAAAGCTCAAAGACGATTATGTTGTTATTTTTTGATTCTATTATTCTCATTGCAGATTCTTCAATCTGCTTTCGTGTGTTTTTATCAAATTTAAAACCAGAACCCCTCTTGTGTTTTAGATAGAGACAGACAGCAGACTCTGTTATGCCAAAGGTTCTGGCAACATCTTTTCGTTTAACGCCTTTTTTAATCATTGCTTTGACAAGTTCCCTTCTCAAAGCAGGCAGGAAATCCCACAACACAATTTCGCAGGGTGTTTTTATCATATATTAATTAACAATTGTTAATATTTAAAAAGTTTACGTTGGGGTTCTGACAACCTAACTCTTGAAAAATCACGCAAAAATCAGCCTTTGCTGTCGATTTGTTGAGTCAAACAGCGGAACACAAAGAACCAGCAAAGTGAGAAGAGATTTCAAGAATTAACTTTGCGAGCCTGTGTTGGGAATTTTGTGGGAATAAAATATTAATTTAAATCTTAAGTATAAATCTAAAGTAATGTTTTCAGAGCAGGGTGTTTAACTTGTGCGATGTGATTATTGTTGCTGGTTCAAAATCTGATGAGGAAATTGTAAAGAAAACAACTTCTGTTCTTGATGAAAATAATATAAGTTACAAAGTAGAGTATGCAAGCGCTCACAGAGAACCCGAAAAGGTAAAGGAAATAGCAAAAAATTCCAAATGCAAGGTTTTTATTGCAATTGCAGGACTTTCTGCTGCGCTTCCTGGCGTTATTGCAAGTTATACAGATAAGCCTGTTATTGGTGTTCCTGTTGGAGCAAAGCTCGGTGGTTTGGATTCTCTTTTATCAATTGTCCAGATGCCAAAAGGTGTTCCTGTGGCAACAGTTGGTATTGACAACGGACAGAACGCAGCATATCTTGCAATCAGGATATTAAATATGAGGTGAGGTTTATGGGTTCTGTAAAGAATTTGATAGTGACAAAAAAACCAACGGAAAACAGCTTTGGGTTGGGTGTTTTTGAATTCACTGATGATTATTCTGTGTTTGATTTTGGAAAAATGCCAGACAGAATACAGGGGAAGGGAGAATCTCTGTGTAGAATAGGAAGCTGGAATTTTCAGAAAATAAAAGAAGAGCTTGGATTGAAAACTCATTTTAAAAGATTTATTGAACCCAACAAAATGGAAATAAATCTTGTAAGGAAACTTGTTCCCGGAAGAGATGAAATAAATACAGAAACAACAAATTATCTTATCCCCCTTGAGATAATATTCAGAAATTCGCTACCACCGGGTTCTTCTGTATTTAAAGCTCTGGATTCCGGGGAGCTTACCCCCGAAGATATCGGCCTTGAAACAAGACCTGAGCCAGGTCAAAGACTTGAAAAGCCTTTCTTAGATGTTACAACAAAATTAGAGGTATCGGACAGGAGATTGAAATGGGATGAAGCTCAAAAAATATCTGGACTAACAGATGAAGAATTAGAAGAGGTAAAAAGACTTGCTTTAAGAATCAATGAATTTATAACAAAAAGAGCGGATGCCGTAGGATTAGAACACGCTGATGGAAAGATAGAGCTTGCAATAGGTCCAGAGAGAGAAATACTTGTGGTGGATGTTTTTGGAACACCTGATGAAAACAGGTTCTTATATGACGGTTTTCATATAAGTAAACAAGTTTTAAGGGATTTTTACAGAAAAACCCCTTGGGCCGAACAGTTAGAAAACGCCAAAAAAACACTGCCAAAAAGCATGTGGCCAAAACCAGAAAATCTTCCCGACGAACTGGTTTCTGCTGTAAGTAATATGTATAAAGCTGTGTGCGAGCTTTGGACAGGTAAAAAAATATGGAACGTGTCTTTAAATGAAGCCATTGAAACCATAAAAAAGTTTGTGTGAATATGGATATTTTCGATGCCATAAGCCCGCTTGATTATAGATATTACGGAAGAAGTGAAAATATAAAGAAGGAGCTGTCTCGTTTTCTTTCAGAAAATGCCAGAATAAAGTATCAGTTGAAGGTGGAAGCTGCTCTGGCAAAAGTTCTATACAAAAAAGGAATATGTACAGAAGATGCAGCAAACGAGATAATTAAAGCGTGTCAGTCTGTAACAGCCAAAGAGGTTTATGAAGAGGAAGACAGAATAAAACATGACATCCGTGCGCTTGTGAATTGCATCAGGAAAAGGGTCAGTGAGGAGGCAAAACCTTTTGTTCATTTCTCTGCCACTTCGTTTGATATTATAAACACCGCAGATTCTCTTAGATATAAGGAATTTGTTGAACAGGTTCTTGTAAAAGTGCTTCTTGAATTTGAGAAAACGCTTATATCAATTGCAGAAAGGGAGAAAAACACGGTTCAGGCAGGAAGAACACACGGCCAACATGCAGAACCTGTAACATTTGGTTTTGCTGTAGCAGAATATGTCAGCAGGTTTGGAAACTGCATTATTAAAATAAAAGATTCAGCGCGCAACCTTAAAGGAAAGTTTTCTGGTGCAGTCGGAGCTTATAACGCGGCGTCGCTTTTCTTTGATGATCCTGAAGGCTTTGAAAAGGATATTCTTAAAGAACTTGGCCTGTCCCCTGCAACACATTCAACACAAATCGTTGAACCAGAATATATGCTTGACTTTGTTCATTCTGTTATATCGTGTTTTGGTGTTTTGGCAAACCTTGCGGATGATATGAGGCATCTTCAAAGGTCTGAGATAGGAGAGGTAGCTGAAATGTTTAAAAGCGTTCAAGTGGGTTCTTCGACCATGCCGCACAAAAGAAATCCTATAAACTTTGAAAATGTTAAAAGCATGTGGAAGGTGTTTTTTCCAAGAATAAATACATTGTTTATGGACCAAATTTCAGAACATCAAAGAGACCTGACAAACTCAGCGTCTTCAAGATTTATCCCGGAAATTCTTGCGGGGTTGTATGTTTCTGTAAAAAGAATGAACAGGGTAATGAAAAATATTGTGGTTGACAAGGAAAACATTAAAAAGAACTTTGAAATGAGCAAAGATATGATAACAGCAGAGCCGCTGTATATTTTACTGGCAGCAAACGGTCATCCAAACGCTCATGAGTATGTTAAGCAGTTAACTTTAGAGTCGCAAAAAACAGGGAAGAGTCTCAGAGAGATTGTTATGAACGATAAAAATCTTAAGCCTTATATAAACAAATTAAAACCAGAACAAAGGGAAATACTTGAAAATCCTGAAAAATATATTGGTATAGCGTCGAGAAAAACCGAAAACGTTTGTAAGTATTGGAGGAAAAGGCTCGGTATCTAATCCTGTGTTATGTTCTTAAGGATAAGAGCAGCTCTTTCATTAATGCTTGCTTTGGGTATTATAATAGTTTCCATGCCAAGTTCAGAATACGCCTGTTTTAAAAGTTTGAAAAGTTTTTTTGCCTTTTTTTCTCCTTCGGTTCTGGCATAATCCTGACGGTATGAAAGGGGTTCTAATATGAAAACTTTTCTGTAGTATGAGTTTTTGCACACATTGATTATTTCACTTGTATCAGCACCTATAAGACGGTAATAAGCCAGCGTGTCCGGGATGCCTCTCTGAAAAAATATTATCCTGTCTCTTGGAAACTTGCTTTCGATTTCTTGTTTCATTTCAAGAACCTTTTTTTGGAAGAGAAGCTCATCTTTCCTGATTTCTTCTATTGTTTTGCCTTTTGAGATTTCAGTGTCAATAAGTATTCTTGCAGCCTCCGGAACAGTTTGATAACCAAACAGCGCGAGAAAGTTTGCTGTGGATGTAATGCCAGACGACGGGCCTCCTGTGATTACATACCATTGGTTTGTGTTTCTCATATAAGACTACCTGCCCATCCTCTAAGTTCTTTTCTATATTTTTCACTTTTTGAAACAAGCTCATCTGCATTACTGTCAGGAACTGTT
>QMZY01000098.1 GCA_003663415.1 Candidatus Aenigmatarchaeota archaeon | reverse complement strand
ATTTAATCCTTTTTTTTCTTCAATAAAAAAATTAATTTTTCCAAAATATTTTCCGTTTTTTGTAACAGCATTAAATGAGAGGTTTGTTTCTTTCCATATGCCCGGTTCATAATTAATAGTTAAAATTTTTGTTTCTCCTTTTTTTATTTTATTTATTTCCCCATATTCTACAGCCCAGCCAAGCGGAGGATTTTCAGGAATTAAAAAAAGATTATTAATATCCTCATTCGCAGTTATTTCCAATTTTATATTGTTTTTTGTGTTTTCTATTTTTTTTACTGTTATTATATTATTTTTTTCTTGGGTTATGTTTTTTGGTAAAACAGTGAACGAAAGTTCCGGTCCTCTGTAAATATCATTGCAAAGCAAAACACTGTATTTTGCGGTAAAATTTCCGTAAACATCAGGGTACCAGTATGCTTTAAAGAGATTATATGCTCCTGGTTCTAAAGGTATTTTTTTGCTCCAGGCAGTATAAACAAATTCGCCTGTTTCATTATTGTATATATCCACCCTTACCCTTAATGCACACCCAACAGAACCTATGTTTTCCCAGTTAAGAAGAAATTCCTGCGGCATGCCTTCATAAATTACAGGGGTTAGATTTATGTAATCCAAGCTGCCTTTTATAGTGCCTGCAACCTGAACACTAATAAAAAACCCATTAACAGGAACTGCAAAAAACAAAAAAACCAATAAAGGGTAAATAATTTTTTTCATTTTTATCATTAAAAGTTTTTGTAATTAAGTAATTAATAAATTTATACCAGCGGCAATAAAACCGTTAAAATCGGATGTTTTGGAACAAGCACCGTTATATCAAATTCTCCTGTGTAGTTGCCTGTTTGTGTAGCATTGAATTTTACCTCTATGTTTTTTGTTTCATTTGCGTTCAAAACAAAATCCTTTTCAAAATTCATAAACCGTGAGATATTACCGTAAGCTCTTAGGTGGAATTTGACCGGAACCGACTCTCTGTTTTTTAGACTTAATACTTTTTTAACAACTGTAGTCACAGCGGTTCTTCCAAAATTAATTTCAGAGGAGTCAGCGGCTATTCCAACAGGGATTATGGTTTTGTTTTCTTCGCCGAGTGTTGTGTTTACAACGCCTCCTGTTACAGGATATTTGATAATCTGTTTTTTAAAGAAAAGGTTCTCTGTGTTTTTCTCTGTTTTGTTTTTAACAAAAACTTTTGGTTCCTTCTGGAAAGAAACTGTAAAAAGTAAAAAAAACACAATTAAAATAAACACTATCAGTAGACTGTATTTCTTTAACATACTATCACTAAACTTAGTCTGAAGTTAATATTTCCAATATATTAACACACATACCAAAGCTATAATAATTACTATTAACCACCAAGGAAATTCCTTTTTTATCGTTATTGATTTTCCTGTAGGCACAAACACTGCTTGTGGGACTTTTACATATTTTTCCTTAAAGCTGCTGCCGGTAATATAATAAGTACTTGCTTCTATTCTGTAATCACCGCTCTCTATTTTGCTTGTATTATACCAGTAAACGCTAATAATTCCTGTTTCCTTTGGTTTTATTCTAACATATCCTGAGCTTAATGTTTTTTCAAGCAAACCTATATTATTGTATATTTTCACATTGTCTGCCCTTACCAGAAGGGTGTCTGTTCCGGTATTTCTGAAAAGTATGTCAATTCTCACTCTTTTATCACTTTCTCTATACACTTCTATATCTGTTATTTTTCCTTCTCTTTTCGGTTTTTCGTTTTTTTCTACATAAAAAACAAACAAAAACCTTGTTATGGCTATGGTTGCCAAGCCTGTTCCTTGTCTGCCGGAAGGCAAACGGGGTGAAAAATCAATTGAGCCCACATGATAACCCGGGTCAGCGTCTTCTGGGATATGAAGTATGCCCGTAACCTTTTTGTTTGCTTTTACAACCTCACCGTTTGGAAATGTATGAATAATAGTGTTGGTGGGTAAAACAAGAACAGGGTTTTCAGGAAACACCAACCAAGAAGAAATGTCCTCATTCGAGGAAAGAGCAGGAATAAAGTGCGTGTGGTTTTTGTAGAAAAAATCAATATGAGCAGGAACATAGTTAAGCGTTACCAGAAGAGGAGGAGCGTCTTTACTGAGTATTAAATACACATCAACAAGCTTGTTTTGCCCCGGATAAACCTTTCCCAGATTTGCAACACCGGGCGCTGCACCTATAGAGAGAGCAGAAGATTGAACAGGAGACACAAGCAAAAGCATTATAAAAACAATCAAACTAGTTTTCCAGTTCATAAATTATTATATAAAACACAAATTATTAAAAGTAATTGCTTTTTACTGTGTTTTTTAACATTTATATATCAATTAAACATAATATTATTATAGTGAAAAGGAATGCATATTAACAAGTTTCTGGTTACAGGGGTTTTTAGTGCTGTCCTGGCTTTGGTTTTATTATCGGGAATAATGAACACAGGATATGCACAGCAAAGCTCAGATATAATTAATGTATCAGTGACAGTCAGGCAAAAAACAATTATAGACATTACACCGACCTCTCTTACCTGGACAGACGTGGACCCGGGATCAGAAGCAGGCGCATCCAATGAAACAAACGGTTGGGGTTCTATTCAGATAGAAAACCTTGGTTCTACAAACATATCATATGTCTGGTTCAACAACAGTTATCCTGCCTCAAGACCATTTGGAACAGGTGCAAACGGAAGTTATGATGCAGGGAATTTCGTGGTTATTAAGAGAAACTGGACAGGAACTGTTTATTACTTCCCAAACAGGTTTGAATACAATGCATCAAAAACCATAATTTATGTAACAGTTCCGTCTGGCTGGTGGTACGGAAGATTCAGGAACGCAAGCTGGGAATATTTCTGGGCAGTGAATGCAAGCAAATACCCAAGCTGCAACCAAACCGGAACAGAGTTCAGAATAGGTATATATGCGCATAACAAAACATCTCAGGGTTCTACAGATTTAACAGACCCGACACAATACCGTGAGTATTCGCTTACAAACGATGGAAGCTGGGGATATGCAGCAGTGAACGTTTCACCTGACAACACATCTTATTGCGTAGCAGTTGCAAATACATGTGACAGAGCTATGTTTTATCACTGGAACATGGATGCTCCGGGAGCTGGCAGTTGTGCCAATGCAGAATATTTCTCAGATTCAACATTAACACCGGGTGACTGGTTGATAGCAGATGTTCTGGTCAGGGTTCCATACGGAGTAGCGTACGGTCAGGTACAGACAGGCCAGCTGACAGTAATAGCACAAGTATAAACCTTTAATTTTGTTTTTTTATTTCTTCCAGAATTTGTTTTGCTCTGTTAACCCTTATATTTCCTTCTTTTATCATCTGCTCCGCTACCTTGTCTATTAATTCTCCTTTTGCTCCTGCTGTAACAGCAATGTTTTTGGCATGAAGCTTCATATGCCCTTTCTGTATGCCTTCTGTTGCCAAAGCTCTTAAAGCTGCAAAATTTTGAGCCAAACCAACAGCAGCCAGAACTTCCCCAAGCTCTCTTGCTGTTTTGACTCCAAGAATTTTTATACACAGTTTTGCCAAGGGGTTTGTTCTTGTTGAGCCGCCAACTATACCAACAGCAACAGGAATTTCTATTCTTCCTACCAAATCACCGTTTTCATTTTTTTCATACCAAGTCAATGGTTTATATCCTTTAAGAGAAGCATAAGAATGAGCGCCTGCTTCTATTGCACGAAAATCATTTCCTGTTGCTATTGTAACGGCATCTATGCCGTTCATTATTCCTTTGTTGTGTGTCGCGCATCTGTAAGGGTCTGCATCTGCAAAAACATAAGCCTCTATTATCCTTTCCACTATGTCCTCTCCTTCCATGCCTTTTAAACTTTTTTCCAGCGTTTCTTTTTTCCACACAGCCTCTGCTTTTGCAAGCCTGTAAACCGCAAGGTTTGAAATTATTCTTAACAAAACCTTTCCT
>QMZY01000097.1 GCA_003663415.1 Candidatus Aenigmatarchaeota archaeon | reverse complement strand
TGAAAAATCCAAAATCACAACCTTAACAGAAAATGAGCTTGTTTCAATAATAACAAAAACCATTCAGGAAAATCAGGAACTCTTGAAAAAGGAGAGAAGTGAAAAGGTTCTGATGGGGTTGGTTATGGCAAAAGTAAGGGGAAGAGCTCCCGGAAAAGTGGTAATGGATGTTTTGATAAGGGAAATCAGAAAACACAAAAAATAATATGGACAAACACAAAAGGATACGAGAGCTTATTTTGAAAGAGTTTTCCAACCAAAAGGTTCAGAAAGCTTACGAAAGGTTAACACGAAAGGGTTTGTGGAAATCAGAAAAGAAGTTGTTTAAAAAATATTTCAAAAAGGGTTCGGTTGTTCTGGATATTGGTTGCGGTTCCGGAAGAACAAGCTTTGGGTTGGCAAAAATGGGTTTTAAGGTAACAGGAATTGATATAACACCTGCAATGATTAAAACTGCAAAAAGACTTAGCAAAGAATTTAACATAAAAATTGATTTTTTAATTGGCGATGCTGTTCAGCTTTGTTTCAAAAACGAAAGCTTTAATTGTGCTCTATTTTCATTTAATGGATGGGATCAGATACCAGGAAAGGAAAACAGGCTGAAAGCATTAAAAGAAGCATATAGAGTTATAAGACCTGGTGGTTTTTTTATTTTTACTTCTCATGTCAGGCATCTGAGAGGTTATTTTTGGCTTTGGGTTAAGCAATGGATTAAGTTTTATATCCTGAAACGCTTAGGTTTCAATGTGAAAGAAATAGAATTTGGTGACAGGCTCTTTAAAGAAGCGAGTGAAGAAATGTACGAAAATGAGCAGTTTATTCATATTCCAAAACTGTCAAAAATCAAAGAGCAGATTAGAGAAGCGGGCTTTGAATTGGTTTTTTATGATAAAAGAAACACCATAGCCCCAGAAGATAAAAAGCTAAAAAGCGGTAATTGCACTATGTTTGTGTGCAAAAAACCAGGTAAAAGTTAAATATGTTGAAGCAAGAATTCTGCGGACTTTAGTCCGTAGATGCATAGTATTTTAAAATTTATATAATTCCTTTAACAATCATTTAATATGAATTCCAAATCCTTTATTCCCTTTTTGCTGTGATGATTGTTTCCTACAGTTTAGCGGATTATTTTGTTGGTTTAACTTCTGCACAAACCCAGCCTGTTAAAGACACCCAGTAAGTGAGGTTTTCCCCGGAAGTTTTCAGGCAGGGGGGTTATACGTTTCCAGGGGATTTGGTTGTTAATGGAAATGTTGGTATCGGAATTGAAAACCCAGAACAGAAGCTTGATGTGAATGGGTATATAAAAGGGATTGGGCTATGTATAGGTTCGGATTGTAGAACAACCTGACCTCAAGACACAGACACAAGATGTGACACCTCGGGTTTGTGTTCTCAGGTGTGTATAGGAAGTGACTGCCGAACATCTTGGCCACAAATTCCAGTAGTTTCTTGCTCTTGGACAGGATGGAGAGCAACGGGTCCTACAGGTTGCAGCGGTACTTGTGACATGGTTAACTGTAGATCGTACGCTTGTTTACAATTTTATTGTGACGGTTCTAAAATAACCCAGGTTTCAACAACCACGTGTTATGATGTAACAGAATGTTATGATATTGGTGGTGTCTAAAATTTATTAATTCTTCCTTGCTAAAATTATAGAATAAAGATTATAGCCCCGTCGTCTAGCGGTCAAGGATGGCAGGCTCTGGATAGGGGCGCCGCACCCGCCCCTATTACCCCTTCCTCACCGAAGGAGAGACCTGCAGACCCAGGTTCGAATAACCCTTTAGGCCAAGTAAACGGCCTAAAGCGTTAACGGAAAGAACGCTACCGCAAAGCCTTTGGGCCAAGTAAACGGCCTACACACTGCCTAACGGCAGGCGCCACCAGCAAAGCTGATGGAAGTGTTAACGGAAAGAACGCTTGAGCAAGAAAACAATGTTGGAAGCTGAACTTTCGATTGAGGCTCTTTCAGAGCGTCTTTCCAAACAATTGGTCAAGCTTTTGCCTTGAGGAAAAGCTTGTGGTTGACGAAAATCCTGGCGGGGCTATTGTTTTTTACATTCTTTAGTGTTGCTTTCCGGTTCGGATTATTTGAGAGCAGCACATCTTCAATTAATAGAAACAGAATCAGCAAGTTGGTGAATTGCTAAATTCCTTGACGGAGCAATTATTGACTTAAAATTTTTAAATTCTGTGTTCCTATATTTTATATGTCTGACTTCTTAAAAAACACTGCCATAACATTTGATGATGTTTTGTTAGTTCCTTCTAAATCCAAGGTTCTTCCCAGAGACATACAAATTCAAACAAAACTTACAAAAAACATTAAACTAAACATACCAATACTAAGCGCTGCAATGGATACAGTTACCGAAAGCGGGCTCGCCGTAGCGATTGCAAGAGAAGGCGGAATTGGAATTATTCACAGAAACATGACAAAAGAGAAGCAAATACAAGAAGTGAAAAAAGTTAAAAAATCCGAAAGCTGGATTATAGAGGACCCCATTGTTATTTCTCCTGATGACACAATTGAAAAGGCAAAAAAACTTATGGTTGAAAATGATATTTCTGGTCTTCCTGTTGTGAATGAAAAGAAACTTGTGGGTATTGTTACAAACAGGGATTTGAGATTCAAAAAACAAAAAGACCTGAAGGTTTCTGAGATTATGACAACAAATCTTATAACAACACATAAAAACACAACGCCAGAAGAAGCTGTCAGGCTTCTTGACAGACACAAAATAGAAAAGCTTCTGGTAACAGATTCTTCTGGAAATCTTAAAGGTCTGATTACAGTTAAAGACATTCATAAAATGGAGAAATATCCAAACGCCTGCAAAGACAAGGAAGGAAAGCTGATGGTTGGTGCCGCTGTAGGAGTAAATGAAATAGAAAGGGTTGACGCGCTTGTTAAAGCAGGAGCTGATGTTCTGGTTATTGACACAGCGCACGGGCATTCTGAAAATGTAATTCAAACTGTAAAGGAAATAAAAAAGACATATGATATAGACGTTATTGCTGGGAACATAGCTACAAAAGAAGGAGCAGAAGATTTGATAAATGCTGGCGCAGATGCTGTAAAGGTTGGTGTCGGTCCCGGTTCTATATGCACAACAAGAATTGTTGCAGGAGTTGGCATGCCTCAGATAACAGCAATTCAGGAAGCTTCAGAAACTGGAGACAGGTATGGAATTCCTGTTATAGCTGACGGAGGCGTCAGATATTCAGGCGATATATCAAAAGCCATAGCAGCGGGAGCAAGTTCTGTTATGATAGGTTCTCTCCTTGCCGGAACAGAAGAATCGCCGGGAAGAATAGTTTTTGTTGGGGGAAGAAAGTACAAAAGCTACCGCGGCATGGGTTCGCTTGGAGCCATACAAAGTGGCTCTGTAAGATATGGTAAACAAGAAAATGGAAAACTTGTTCCAGAGGGTGTGGAAGGTCTTGTGCCTTACAGGGGAAAAGTCTCTGAAATGATTTTCCAATTACTCGGTGGATTGAGGTCTGGAATGGGATATTGCGGATGCAAGACAATTGAGGAAATGAGAAAAAATGCAAAGTTTGTTAAAATAAGCAAGGCTGCAATAAGAGAATCACACCCGCACGACATAAGAATCACTGCAGAAGCTCCGAATTACTGGAAAGAGGAAAATGATATAATTTAATAACCAATTTGATGTGATGAAGCTGTCATTAACTATAAATTTATAAATTTTTGCAAAAAATAATTTTAAGTGAGGAACATGGGTGAATATCGGATCTGAACTTAAAAAAGAGCCTGATGTGAAAGGGTTTTTTAACTATTTAAAAACACCAGAAGCCAGAGAAGAAACTGAGGAGCTTGTTTCTGCGCTGCCTTGGCATGTTTCAGGCTGGTTAGAAATGAGATTGAAGCAGCAATTGAAAACCGAGAGCTTTCTCTGTTTTGCATGGTGTACAAAACGGCAAGAGGATATCTTGAATGGACGAGAAAAAAGGAATTCAAGTTTAAAGAGATTTAAAGCAAGAAAACTAAAAATACTTTCAATGAAAATATGAAACCCTACCAACAAAAAGAAATAGAGAAAAGTGTCCTGG
>QMZY01000096.1 GCA_003663415.1 Candidatus Aenigmatarchaeota archaeon | reverse complement strand
CCTCACCTAAATCATCTTTTTTAACAGCTCATTGATTTTTTCTCCCCTGTAGCCAGCGTCTCCTTTTGGATACAAAACCTTTATGGATTTGTAGCCTTTTTTTGGCGGATGTAACCTAAAGACTGGTTTTAATGGCGTGTTTTTTACGGATTTATCTTTTAAAATCGTTTCTGTGATTTTTTTTACCTTCTCTGGTTCAATTTTTTTGTTTCCTGTTACTCTTCCTCTTTTCAAAACTAATTTTTCCAGTGTTTCTTTTGTTATTTCACCCCAAGTCACATAATTTTCAATCTTTCTTAACATGCCTGTATAACTCGGGTCTTCCCTTATAACAACACAATGATTAACTCTGGTTAGATTGAGCATGTTTAGTGTGTCTTTTCTGGCTTTATTCAAACCAATGCTTCCCCTTATTCTTACAACAGCGAACAGTCCTGTCTCAGCCACTACAAATCACCTTTTGTTGCATTCAAATTTTTAAGGGCATTAAAGATAGCATAAATAAGATTTGTTCTTGTTCTGGTTTGACCAAAGGCTCTGACCCATATATCTTTTATACCAGCAAGCTCCAGGATTTTTTTTGCTTCCTTGTTTGCGACTATCCCAACACCTCTTGGCGCTGGCAATAATTCTACTCTAACAGAACTTGATTTGCCTGTGGTTTTGAATGGAATGGAATGGTTTTCTTCACAACCACATTCCCACGAACCACAGCTTCTTCGTATTTTGATTACATTTAGCTTTGCCTGTTCTGTTGCCTTTTCTATAGCAAGTCTGTGTTCCTGTGAAGAGGCTTTACCGAGACCGACAATACCGTCAGAATTGCCAACAACAACCAATGCGCTGAGCTTAAATCTTCTTCCTGATTTATGCACCCTTACCGTTCTCTTGGTTGCCGTCCTTCTTATTCCGCCGCCCTTTCCGGGGCTTCCGCCTATATAAATTATCTCTGATTTTAAGTCCGGAACCAGATAATCAACAATTCCTGATTCCAAAATCAGCTCTCCTGCTTTCAAAACATCTTCCAAAGTCTTGAATTCGCCTTTAAGGATTCTTTGACCCAGTTTTGTCTTTGGTATCCATTCTTCCTTTTTTGTTGCTTCAGGAAGTTCTTCGGTTGTTTCTTCCTCTTTTGCTTGAGTTTCCTGAGCCTGCTCCTCTTGGGCTTCTTCAGGCTTGGTTTCTCCCTTCCTTTCTTTGCTTTCCTTTTTCTCCATTATTCACCTCTATATCTCCTTCTTTTCTTTATTTTTTCCATTTGTATTAAAACTCTTTTAGATTTTGAATATTGTTGTTTATAAACATTTATAATTTTTTCCCATGCCTCGTTTTTATATTTAAGGTGCGTGGCTTCAATGGCCTCATAAAGCAGAAACAGATCCACGGCCTGGTCCTCTATTCTCTTTGAAATCTTACCAAGACCGAAATCAATAAAATAAAGCTTGTTTTTTCTTAAAATCATATTTGAGGTTGTTAAATCACCATGGATTATTCCATTTGAATGAAGTTTTGCAAGAGCTTCTCCTATAAGCTCATATATCCTTATTCTTTTGGTTTTTGTAAAACTGTTAAGAGAATCCTTTAGCTTTTTGCCTTCTATCCATTCCATAACTATTTTAAAGTCAGTGTGTTCCCGGACTATTGGAACAGAAACACCAGCTCTTCTCGCTTTTTCTATTAAACCGACTTCGCTTCTTGTTCTTTTTTTTCTAAGCGGTTTGTCTATCTCAGGAATTCTGTAGCCTTTTTTTATTCTTTCCTTTATCAAAAACTCTTTTCCTTTGCGTTTTTCCAAAAAAATAACAGCTTCTGCTCCTCTTTGAATTAATTCCATAACTTTAAATAAGAAGAAAGAAATAAATTTAAGTTTTAAATTATATAGTGGTGAGCTGGGAAGACAGCTTCGCTGGATCAAATCCGGTGAGGAAGTCCATACACCCGTTAAAACACTGCCGCAAGGCAGGAAACCGAGAGGTTTCTAACCGGACGCAGAAAACAACTGTTGTTTTGGAACAATGACGCAGAAATGCTGAGAAATGAAGGAACAAACAGGTGAGAATGTCCGGTTGTGTTGGGTGCAAGCCGTTGGCGCTAAGACAAATGCTGTCGGCACGTTCCTTTTTGGCGTGCTCACAGAATATGGGCTATTCCCAGCACACCTTTACTGGTTTAAAAACATTTCAATTTTGTCTTTTGCTTTTTCTCTTCTCTCTCTGTGTTTCTCCAAAAATTTTGTTATTTTTTCTATAGTGATCTCTTTCAGCTCGCCTGTTAGCATTTTGCCGCTTTTATAATCGTCATAGATTTTTTGGATTTTTTTGTCGTCCGGTTCAAACATCATATAAAGAAGGTTATAGGAAACGTCTATCTCTGGTATCCCTCCTTTTTCTCTGTGTTCTTTCACGCTTCCTCTCCCTCCAGAAAAAGCATGTTTCATTATTTTTTCTCTTATTGTTTCTGGAGAATCATTCATTGATATGTATGAATTTGGGTCACTGCTTGACATTTTCCCGCCCTTTAATCCGGGCATAAACCTGTGGAAAGTTGTGCTTGGCATGGAGAATTTTATTTCATTTGCTCTGTTAAATCTTCCGGCTATATCTCTTGTCAATCTTATATGAGGGTCCTGGTCTATGCCAACAGGGACAAGAACATTTTTCAGACCGCCAAACTCTTTTAGCTGCGGATGCAGTATGTCAGAAACCTGTGCAAGAGCAGACATAATCTTTCCGGGCGTAAGTTCGCCGTAAATAGCACTGAGTTCGTTGAATGTAACCCTTCTTGACGACATTCCAATAAGCCTGTAATAGGAATTGGATTTTTTAAAGTCCTTGCTTCTTTGGCTTTGAAAATAGAAATCACAGTTTTTTGGTTTTAGACCAAGAGCTATATAATTAACAAGATATTCTTCTATCGCTGTTTCCCTCAGCTTTTCTAATCCTATCCTTCTCATATTGTACGCCTCTATATCAGCAACGCAAAGGAATATTCTGGCTCCTAAACCCTGATAGTATATTATCTGCTGAACAAGAAGTGCGTGTCCTAAATGGAAATCACCAGAAGGCATCAACCCTGTCATCATGCAGAATTCCTTTTTGGTTTTTATGCATTCCAGAATTTTTTCAAAACCCCTGTGCCCGAAGATTATGCCCCTTCTCATTAAAAGATGAGGGTCTGGAATGTTTTTAAGTAACGGCTTGAATGGTTTTATTCCAAATTCCTTCATTATCTTCTCATAGTCTTTTATTTCCCCGGAGCCCCAAGGATCAATCATATAATCACTTTATATTTGTTATTTTAGTTAATATTTGAAAAAAATGCTTGTTTTTCTCAGAGGAATGGAACTTTTTGATAACAAGCTCTGCAAATTTTTCAACAAGCCAGTTATAATACGAATCTGGCATCTGTGACCTTATGATATCGGGCGTTTCGTTAAAAGCATCTATAACAAATGCGTTACCTTCGTTGTCAACTGCCCATTCAACTGAATTGATGTCCAGACCAATAGCTGAGTTCAGTTTTAAAGACCATTGTGTTATTTTTCTGGCAATATCGCTGTTTTCTGCGTTTTCGGTTAATCTTCCCATTGCTCTTGGTTTTGGTTCATATCCGGCAACCAAACACTCCTTGCCTATACAAAACACTCTGTAATATTCGGTCCATTCTATTTTTTCCTGAATTAAGAGTGTATAGTTTGATTTAAGTGCATTGTATAAATTTCGCAATTCGCTCATTGTGTTTATTACATACACATTATCCCATGCAAAACCGTCAAATGGTTTTATTATACATGGAAGTTCTACGTCCTTTATTATTTCCTTAAAATCCGGCTCTTTGAGTATCTCGTCTTCTTCTTCAGAGTCCAGCAGAGGTAAAATATAGGTTTTGGGAAAAGGTATGCCCAACATATTGCATATGTTTGCATCTATTATTTTGTTTGTAAGAGAAACAGAAAACGGGCTGTTTATAACATATGTTCCGTTAAGCGAAAGTGCCTTTAAAATTTCTCTTTTATACTCATTTAAATGGCTCAGTCTGTCAACAATTACTTTGTATTCGCATTTCACAGGAATTTTTTGCGAGGACCATGAAATAAACTCCACGGGAAAACCCTCAAGTCGTGAAACAAGGTCTTTTATAAACTCATTGTCTCTTAACTCAAGAATTCCTATTTTCATAGAATGTTTTTATGTCTTGCAAAATTAAATAGTTAT
>QMZY01000095.1 GCA_003663415.1 Candidatus Aenigmatarchaeota archaeon | reverse complement strand
TCGCCTGCTCCTGTCGAAACTTTCTCTTCGGATGTAGCGTGTATCCCAAGCTCCTCAGCTATTCTCTCTGGCAAAACCGTTAAACTCGCTCCGGTATCAACCAGTGCTTTTACCTTTGCGGATTTCTTCCTCTCGAGGTCGGAAATCTCAACTTCTACCCACGAATGCCCCATTTCTATCACTAATAATTATAATTATAATTATGACTATATAAATAACTTCCCCTTAGTAGAAACATCGGTTTACGCTTCAGCTAACCCAAAATATTCCTTAACATTTGACTTTGAATGGAAGAAGGAGAACAGAACGTTGGTGTCCACTATAAGAAACATCTATACCAACCCATGCCTTTTAGCAACTCTTTCCTTCAACTCCTCTGCCAATTTATTCGCTTGCTTCTCTGTTAATTTTGACTTAGAGAGAATCTTATCGGCTAAAATCCATAATACTTCTTCATCCATTTCATCTGCGAGTTTCTTCAATTCTGATTCACTTTTTGATTCTTTCACTGCTGACTCAAATCTCTTTATCTTGTCGAATTCATGTCTCAAGAATGCCAGGAACAGAGGTTGCAAATCCACTCCCCATGTCTCAACCTCTCTTTCAAGCTCCTCCGGTATTTTAATCACCAATTCCGCCATTTCTATCACCTATAACAATATTAATCCTGAGTATATAAATAACCTCTCTTCAGTGTGTGGCGAGTTGTTGATTTTACCTTCGTCTGCTAATTCTTTGGCTTGTTCTTCGGGCAGTCTTGATTTAGAAGGAGGTAAAGAGGGGAAAAAATGAAAGAAAGGAGAGGAAAAGGAAAAAAAGAAGAGGAAAGAAGGAAAGGAGTGAAAATTTGTATGTGTAGTGATGTGGGAACAAGAGCAGGAACAGTAAGTCTAACTGTGGTAGCGATAGCACTGGCATTGTGTGTTTTCACGCAGTCAGTCTCAGCAGCGCATATAAGCGTTATGCCTGCGTTTCAAACCGTCTCAACCGGTGAAAACTTCTCCGTTGATATTTATGTTGACCCTGAGGGCAGTGAAGTTTTCGGCGCTCAATATGAACTGCACTTCAATAATTCGCTGCTGAATACAACTGCACAGGATAAGGGTCCGTTCTTCGGCAGTGATTCAATTGTGCTCAAGAACGAAATCAATAATACTATGGGCTGGCTAAAATACGGTGAGACAAGAACAGCAACTCCTGGAATAACTGAGCCAGGCGTTCTCACAACTATCACATTCCACGCAATTGCCGATATTGATGGACTCAGCGAGCTCAGCTTCACCGTGGTGAAACTGAGCGACTCGTATGCCAATCATATTCCTGCAAATATCAGTAATGGAAGCGTGGAAGTAAGAATGGGCATCTGCGGCGATGTGACCGATGACAGCATCGTAAACATGGGCGATGTTGCTTTGCTCCTTAACAACGTGAGTTATCCCGGTAATCCCACATACGCACTCGAGAACGAATGGGCTGGCGATGTGACCGGCGATGGAGTATTAAACATGGGTGATGTTGCTTTACTACTGAACAACGTGAGCTATCCTGGTAATCCCACATACAACCTGAATTGCATGTAGTAAAGGAAAGAAATAGAAAAAATGAAGGAAGGTGAACAAAAATAATGGGAAACGGAAGAAGAACATGCTTAGCTGCCGTATTAATTCCTATCTTAGCTATACTGTGTGTTTTTGCACAGCCCGCACTGGCATCACCTGTAGTAAGTATAGAGCCGTCATATCAGAAGGTCTTGCAGGGGCAGAACTTCTCTGTGAACATAACCGTTGACCCCGCCGGAGCGGAAGTGATGGGCGCTCAATACACACTATATTTCAACAATACACTGTTGAACGCAACGAAACAGGATAAATGTCCTTTCCTCAGTCAGGATGGCGCTTCTACTAACATATTTGCAAATAAGATAAACAATACCCTCGGCATGACAGAATATGGAGAAGCGCGAATCGGCGTTGATTATGGCGTTACATCACCAGGCGTGCTGGCAACCATTACCTTCCGGGCGATGGAACCAGGAATATGCAGTCTGAACCTCCCCAATGTGAAATTGAGCGACCCGAGTGCACAGCCAATTCCTGGCGTTATGGTCAATAACGGAAGCGTAGAAATTAACGAATCCTTATTCATAATATCCGGCTTTGTTAGCTATAATGATGGCTCACCGGTGAACAATCCCGGTGTGAAGATAACAAACCTCAACACCAGTGAGGTCTTCACAGCAGGAACGAATGAGAGCTCTAACCACTACCGTGTTTCTACAAATTTACTTCATATAAGTGAAGGCAACCTATTACACTTCAATGCTTCAGATAACATCGGTAACTCAACAGAATTTAATCATACAGTAACCAGGGAGGAAATAAATGCGGGTGGATTCGCTCAGAACATCACCATTTACGTGCCCGATACAACACCACCTGTCATAACTAACGTTAGTGCAATATCAATAAGAAAAGACTCCGCAACTATAACATGGGAAACCGATGAGCAAAGCGATAGCATGGTCAAATACGGCACCGAACCCGGCAACTACACCGAAATTGTATATAACGCATCACCTGTCCTGCACCACTGCATTGTTCTTTCAGGGCTGAGTCCGAACACCACTTATTATTACGTGGTGAACAGCACAGACGGGAGTAACAATTCAGCTCAAAGTTCGGAATACTCTTTTAAGACCTTTGCAGAGATAATTATCAGCATCGGCGATGCAGGTGCGCTATCAGGCGAGAATGCCACCACCTCGATTATCATCAGCGATATAACCAATGTCGGCACTGCTGATATAATCATCACCTATAATCAATCAATAGTCCATGTTATCGCAGTTAATAGCAGCGATTTCGATTTCATTGATGCTGTGATTGACAATTCCACAGGTATAACACGAATAGGTGCATTCCAGACCGCATCAGCGGGTCTCAATGGTGAGGTGCTACTCGCGAACGTAACATTAAAGGCAGTGGGTAATGGTGGTGAATCATCAGCACTGAATATCAGCATTATTGAACTGAAAGAAGCAAGCTCTGAGGAGATTTCTATTCCCGCAACCCCGCATAACGGAACCTTCATCATTGGAGAGATTACACCGCCGGTAGTAACGAACCCTGATGCGAGCCCGGCATCCATACCAGAAGATACCGATTCCGAGCCGGGATGGGGCGAAACTTCGCAACTGAACATCACAGTGACCGACGATTGCGGGGTCGCAAGCGTGACGATAAACCTCACACCGATAGGGGGTCCCCCTGACCAGCCAATGACTCGCATACATGGCACCGATATATGGACCGTAACCGTTAATGCTTCGGCTGGAACTTCGTTGTATCACAATGGAAGTTACCTGTCACACAACCTCACGGTATACGCAACCGACATATTTGGAAACGTAAACGCATCGGTAAGCATACCATTGATGGTCATACAGAACGGTGATGTGAGTGAGAACGGGAATGTAACGCTATACGATGCTATGTATCTTGCGAAGCATGTGCTTGGCAAACCCGGCTTTGAAACGATGAACGAAGGCATAGGCGAAGTCAGCGGTAACAATGAAGTAAGCCTTTACGATGCCATGTTCCTTGCCAAGCATGTGATGGGTGAATCAGGCTTTGAAATACTGCATTAGGAGGTGAGAAAAGTGATGAACGCACGCATGAGAGGAAAGAAGAAGAAATTGATAGCGTGTATGCTACTCTTTTCCTTTGCTTTGATGACCACTATTCCAGCTTCAGCAACCACCATTATCTCAATTGAGAATGCGTTCACGATGTCAGGAGAAAATACAGTTACATCCATCATGATTAACAACGTATCAAATCTCGGCGTTGCTGATATCAATCTCACGTTTGACCCTTCGGTGGTTCATGTGCTATCCGCCGGCAACAGCGATTTTGACTTCTTCCACGCTCTCATTGACAATTCCACCGGTGTTGTTAGAATGGGCGGGATAGATTATGGTGATGGATTGAACGGTGACATCAAGCTTGCGGAAATCACGTTAAAGCCGGTGGGGAACCATGGAGCAGCCACAGCATTGAGTGCGAAGATAAACGAGCTGAAGGAAGCGGGCGCTATTGAAACTTCCATACCTGCAACAGTGGACAATGGCACTGCATTCATCAATATCCCGCCTGTGGCTATTGCCATCCCCATGCACAGTTACAATAATGTGGGAAATGTTTACTCATGCAAAGCGGTCTTCAATGGCTCCAATTCTTATGACCCAGATGGCGATGCCATTACGAACTATAGCTGGGACTTCGGCGACGGATATTCAGATGAAGGAC
>QMZY01000094.1 GCA_003663415.1 Candidatus Aenigmatarchaeota archaeon | reverse complement strand
TTTAGCAGGGATTTGATTTCTCTCCTCTCGATCTCATCTCTTCCAGAGGCATAGGTTGTCTGGATTAGCTGCTTAACTTTTAGGCCTTCTTTGAGAACGAAATCCACCTCCCTTCCCTGGTAGTCCTTCCAGTAGAAAACTTCCCTTTCAGGATGCCAATAACTTTTCCTTCTCAAAATGTCCAGAGCAACCACATTTTCCATCAGCCTTCCGAGGTTTTCAGAGAATTTCATACTCACAGAATTTGCAATCCCCGGGTCTATGCAGTAAACCTTTTTTGGGCTCCTTTCAATCTCACTTGGTTTAAAAGAAAACTTGCTGAGAAACAAAAAAAGATACGCCTCCTCAAAAAACCCGATGTAATTTCTTGCTGTGTGGTCGCTTTTCAGACCAACTATATTTTTAATTCTGTTGGACGAAATCAGAGAAGAGATGTTGTTTATTAAAATACTTGCTATCTCTTTTATCGTTTTTCTGTACCTTATATTATATCTCAAAATTATATCCTTTTCTGTTATTTGAGTGAACAGTGAGTTCAAATATATTTTTGGATTCTCCTCTTCAACAACAATTTCTGGAAACCCTCCGCTTGTCATGTAATTGAAAAGCTCGTGTTTAGCAAGGGATTTTCCTCTCCCTGTTTCCAGGTTTTCTTTAAAATCCTTTGCTTTCAGAAATTCCCTGAAACTGAAGGGAAAAAGTTCTATGCTATAGTGTCTTCCTGTTAAATGTGTGGCAAGTTCCCTGCTCAAAAGCTTTGCATTAGAGCCAGTGATAAAAAGGTTGTATCCCTCCCTGTACAATCTGTTCACAAAAAGTTCCCATTTATCAAGATTCTGAACCTCGTCGAGAAAAAGGTATTTTACATCTCCGTATATCTCAATAAGTGTATTTTTTATCTTGTCTGGTTCATTCAGAACGATTCTTTCATCATCAAAATTCACATATCCGAAATTTTTATCCTTTAGAAGCAGATACGTGAGAAATGATTTCCCGCATCTTCTTATACCTGTTATTACCTTTATCATGGACGTTTCCAGAAACCCATTCTTTCTCTCCCTTTGAACTATCTTTCTGCTTGCCCTTATTCTCTCTTTCAACAATTCTTTTTGCTCAAGTAAAATTTCTCTCATATTAAATTATTAATGCGAACTTTTTATAAAATTTTCGCAATATTAATATTAAATCAGCCACTTTCGCAAAGGAATGAATTTTCTAAGTAAATTAGTTTTTTGACAAGTATCGGTACAAATTTGTTCTAATAGGTATAATACTATCCCCACTTCCTTAATGCTTCTCCAAGCTCGGGATGTGCCTTTGCATAAGACCTGAGCGAAATTCCCTGGGTTGTTGCTTCCAAGGCCTGCCTCGCTGCCTTTGCTCCGGCTATCGTTCCTCTGGGATGTCCGTGGATTCCGCCGCCCATCTGGATGATAATATCCTTTCCAAGAAGCTTCACAAGTTTCGGAACCAGTCCTGGATGCAAACCGCCGGAGCAAACAGGGAAAACCGGCTTTAAACCAAAGAATTCGGAAACAAGGAAGTTTTTGATTTCTGTAACCTCTTTTTTTGGGCCTTCCATCTTCCCAACAACGGTTCCGATATGGATTTGGTCAACTCCAAGGAGTCGGGCAAACTTGGAGATAACAAGCATGGATATTCCGTGTTTGGGGTTTCTTGTCAAGGCAGCGTGCATTGCTCTGTGTGCATGGATGACCACGCCAAGGTTAAGGTCCCGGAGAGACTGGGCAGCTGAAAAACCAGCAGTAATCAAATCTATCATTACATACTCGCCTCCTGCGTCTTTCACGAATTTCGCTCTTTCAAGCATTTCTTTAGCTTCGGCTGTTACGTTTGGGAGGTAAACCTTTCTTTCGCCTGTCTCCTTCTCAGCTTTGTCTCTGGCTTTCAAGGTTTCCAAAACCCTTTTTTTGAACGGGTTGAATCTCTGGCTGGAAAGGTTCTCATCGTCCTTTACCAAGTCGCAACCCCCAAGCCAGGCGGAATAAGCAACTTTTGTGTGGTCTGAAGTTTTTAAACCGAGCTTGGGCTTTACTATGGTTCCAAGCAATGGACGGGATTTGACTTTTAAGATTCTGCGAACGCCCTGAATCCCAAACCTCGGGCCCGGAAAACTTTTTACAAGCTTTTCCGGTATTTCTATATCCTCTAATCTAAGGCCCCGGACACTTTTCATTCCAAAGATGTTTCCTGCTATGCTGCTCAGAATCTGGGGGATGTTTCCGAACTCGAACAAATCCAAGGGATAAGCTGTTCGAACCCGGTTTCCCTTAATGGAGAAGACCTTTGCCGCGAGTTTTTTCATGTATTTTTTCTCTGTCATCAAATCTGTCCAGGTTCCAACAGAAGATTCTGCCGCCACGTGTTCTGCTGCTTTTCTTATCCCTGTTTTTCCTGAAGGCTGGACATAGAAATCGCATACAAGGTCTGTTTTGCTTGGAGTATATTTTGTGTCTATATATTTCATATAAATTAATTAGATTTGATAGAATTTAAATAATCCGGGAAAGGTTCCGCCGGCTTGTTTCCGGAACCTGTTGCATGTATAAAAATCAAAAATTCATTAAATCTCTATACTGAACATTTTGTATTTTACCTTAATTCTATACCCAAGTTTTCTAACAGTTTCCAGAAGTCTAGAGTTTATTTTACCCCTGTTTTTTATAAATTCCTCTATGCCAAACTCTATTGCCAGAACGGGGTTGAGAATTTCTACTATAATTTCCTTTTCTTTAAGTTTTAATTCAAAAGCAGGAGAATCTCCTATATAAACTATAAAATGAACTCTTCCGTAAAGCGTTTTCAGAATATTTTCAAGCATGTTACTCTTTCTTTTTTGGCGGCACAAGCGTTAGTTTTATTTCACCGTCTACCTTTATCTTCACGTCACCGAACATAAAGTTTAACCCGTCCAGATTTATTGTTGCGCTTGTTTCCTTGCCTTCAAGGACCTTCAAAAACTTCAAAAACAGCTCTTCTTTGTGTTTTAATATTTCTTCAGTAATTCCCATTAAAATCACCTCCAGTTATGTTAATAATTAATAGAATCTGATATAAATAAATAGTATGCAAAAAATTATAGTCGGAAGGGATAAAAACGATTTAAAAGAGTTTGGAGAAAGAGGAACTATTTTTATAGGAAGGCACATTGTGGGTGAAGGAGAGGAAGCGCACCTAACGAATCCGATACATATAGATGTTATAAGACCGCATATTCTTTTAGTGTGCGGCAAAAGGGGGTCTGGAAAGTCTTATACTGCTGGCGTCATAGCAGAGGAAATGTGCCTGCTCCCAGAAGAGATAAGAAAAAACCTCTCTGTGATAATGGTTGACACCATGGGAATATACTGGTCCATGAAAAAACCCAATGAAAAGGAAAAGGAAATTCTTCAGGAATGGAACCTGAAACCAAAAAACATAGAGAACATAAACTTTTTCATACCCAAAGCATATGCAAAGGAATATCAAAACGCGGGCATTGATTTTGATTATCCATTCACCCTTCCCTGCTCAGAACTAACAGCCATGGACTGGATTATTACTTTTGGGTTCTCACCAGTGGATGAGCATGGAATAGTGATAGAAAGGGTGATAAACAAACTTAAGGATTCTGGAATTAATTATTCAATCCAGGACATCATAGAAGAGATAAAACAGGATAAAAAAGCAAACCAAAAGGTTAAGGACCTTCTTACAGGAATGTTTAATGTTGCCGAGGAATGGGGCGTTTTTGAAAGAGAGGGAACGCCGATTGAAGAATTTTTGAAACCGGGCGGCATTTCTGTTATTGACATTTCCCACTACCTTCGTTCGTCTTCAGGCTGGTCCGTCAGAACAATAATAATAGGTTTATTGGCAAGAAGGCTTTTTCAGGCAAGGCTTATGGCAAGAAAGAGCGAGGAAGTGGAAACAATAACAGGCGAAGAAAGAAAAAAACTACCTATGCTGTGGTTGGTAATAGACGAGGCGCACCAGTTTATACCCACCAAAGGGCTGACTGCTGCTTCGCAACCGATTCTCACCCTGATAAAAGAGGGAAGAGAGCCTGGCGTTTCTCTGGTTTTGATTACCCAGATTCCCAACAAGCTTCATCCTGATGCGCTTTCCCAGTCAGATATAGTTATAGCGCACAGGCTCACTGCTGAAGCGGACATAAAGGCCTTAAGAAGCATAATGCAAACATATATGCACGAGGATATTCTAACCTATATAAACAACCTTCCAAGAAAAAAAGGAACAGCGATAATACTTGACGATAATTCAGAAAAGGTTTATACTGTTCAGATAAGGCCCAGATTAACATGGCATGCAGGCGG
>QMZY01000093.1 GCA_003663415.1 Candidatus Aenigmatarchaeota archaeon | reverse complement strand
TTTTTCTCTCATAAATTTCAAAACCTTTATTGTAAACTCTTTTCCTTCTTTTGTTCCTATGTTTTTTCCAAGGAAATTAACGCAGGCTTCGTTCATTCCAACCAAGCCAATGGTAGAGAAGTGGTATTTTAAAGTTCCAAGATATTTTTTAGTAAAAGGCAATAAACCTGAATTCATGTTTTTCAAAACAAGTTTTCTTTTTATTTCAAGACTCTCTTTTGCCAAATTCATAAGCCCTGATAATTTTTCAAAGAATTCATCTTCATTCTTTGAAATATATCCTATTCTTGGCATGTTTATAGTCACCACACCAACAGACCCTGTTTTATCCGCATAGCCAAAATAACCACCCACTCGTTTATATTTTAATTTTGTAAGGTCAAGTCGAAGATGACAACACATTGACCTGACAGCATGTGGGTCAAGATTGGACCTGACAAAATTCTGAAAATACGGGATTCCGTACTTTGCTGTCATTTCAAACATTAAACTGCTTGTTTCCGAATCCCAGTCAAAATCTTTCGTGATGTTGTAAGTAGGTATGGGGAAGGTAAAGGCTCTCTTGTGCCTGTCTCCTTCTAACATAACTTCTATAAACGCCTTATTGATCATATCCGCTTCGTCTTGAAAATCTCTAAAACATTCTTTCTTCGCTTTACCTCCAATAATTACAGCCTTGTCTTCTAAATCCTTTGGAACCTTCAAGTCAAATGTAAGGTTTGTAAAAGGAGTCTGACCGCCCCATCTTGCCGGATAGTTAAGGTTATAAATAAACCCTTGAACGGCTTGTTTAACCTCTTTATAAGAAAGCCTGTCATTTTTTACAAAAGGCGCAAGAAACACATCAAGAGAATTTAATGCCTGAGCGCCAGACCATTCATTGGAAACTATACCAAAAAAATTAACTATTTGGTTTAGAGCTGAATCAAAATGTTTTGCCGGGGAAGACATTATTTGCCATGGAACACCAACCCCTTTCATTAAAATATCCTGAATACTCCAACCACAACAATATCCAACCATGCCCATGTAAAGATTATGAATATGCAAATCGCCTTTAATATGAGCTGAAGAAATTCTTTTTGGGTAAATTTCTGAAAGCATGTATTTTGCCGTAACTTCTCCGGACAGCCTCCAAGCAACAGAAGAAAAGGAGAATCTTTGATTAGAATTCTCCTTAACTTTCCATGTTTTTTTATCTATATAATCCTCCACTGCCTTTTTTATATTTAATGTTTCTGTCATTCCATATCAAGCTCCTTTTTAATCTCTTTTATCTCAGCTTCTGTTTCTATAATTTTTTCCTCATAGTCCTGCATAAGTTTATTAAATGTTTTTTCATCTATTGTTCTCCTGTAATACTGTTGCTCCGCAAGTTCTTTTGCCTTGTATAAATTTTCAAGTTTTGTTTCCAGGGCTTCCAGCTTTTGTTCCATTCTTGTTACAGGGTCTATATCTGTTTCTGGTTTTGGAACAGGTTTGTAAACAATTTCCCTGATTCTTTCCTTTACAGGAAGCCTTATTATTTTTTCCTGAACCTGAACAATTGGCTGTTTTTTCTCATTCTTATACATATACCAACCTATAATAAGGATAACAACACCAAGCCCGGCTATAAACAACCATTCCCATCTGAATTCGCCCTGACCGACAATCAAATCAATTTTCTTCTCTATCCTGTTGCCATCTGCATCCAGCGCGTTCAAAACCATTATGCTCGCCCCGGAACCCGTAGGGATAAAGTTTATTTTATAGAAACCGGGCAGGTCAGCGGGCTTAAGAACAACCGTTTTATTGCCGATTGAAAGATTGGCTGTTGCATTAATAACGGGTTTGCCGTCAGGGTATGTAAGTTTTATTGTGAATTCTGTAGATTCGCCTTGTTTTAACGATATGGTGTCTCCTACAGAAATGGGATTAACTATGTAAAGCGTAAGCTTCATTGGCTTTACATTTATATTGATATAATTACCGCCTTTTTTTTCGCCCTTTACAGCATCGCACGAAATGCTTAGAAGTCCTGTTTTTGTTTTCTCCGGTATTTTGTAATTTTTTGAATAGAACCCGTCGTTTTCTTCAAGTTCAATTATATCGCCTGAACTTGTCTTGCATTCAACTTTCGCGCCTGAAACAAAAACATTGTTTTCAACAACCTTTGTTTTTATCTCTATGTTCTGGCATCTGGTATAACTTGTCACATTATAAGGTTCGGGTGAAACAAACATCAAAAGCAATTGAGTAGGTACAGATATAATTTCTGTTTGCATATTCACTTTGCCTTTGTTCCCGTACCCGTCTTCTGCTGTGATGCTTATATTCCATACGCCGTCCGGGTCGCCAAACAATATCTTGTATCTGTATTCAAAATCCCCTGTTTTTGTTTTAAGGGTTTCAGAATATTTCCAAGAACCAGAAGAGAGCAAAACCTTTAGCGTTGCAGGGCTGTTTTTCCCGTCTTTTAACACAGTCCCTTTTATTTTTATTTCTTCGCCTTTTTTGTATTCGCTTTTATCCAAAACAGCTGTTACATTAAGTTCGGATTTCACTTCAATGTTTGTTGTTTTTATAGTCTTTCCGTCAATCTCGAAAACAACGTTGTATTCCCCTTCCTTTGCTGTTAAAGGTATTGTTGTTTTGCCGAAATATATACCGTCGCCAAGGCTTTCAAGAACAAAACCAAACAAAGAACTCTTAACAAAAACATTTGCATTCTCAAGCGGAGCATTGTTTTTTGTTATATTGATTTTGAGTTTTATTTCATCGCCTTTTTTAAAAACTGCTCCTTCTTTGGGTGAAAGCAAAACCGCCTCAAACTCTTTCTCATTTACTTGCACGGTTTTTGCAAACTCGTCTTTCCCGTCTCCTTCAGTTTCAGCAAAAAGCCTTATTATGTATGTTCCTGTTTCTCTGAATTCAACGTGCCAAGCAAACTCTTTCTCTTCATTTTCATCTAAATAAAAACTAACAGGATTGGTATTTTCTGTTGCAACTGGCGTTTGTTTCGATAAATTGGCCCAAGTTTGAGATTCGTTTGTTTGCAGATATATTTTTGTGTTTCCGCAAACACCGTCAAAACATTTAAGCTTTGCTTTTATTTCTGCTCCTTCATCCCTTTCGAATTCTTTGTTAAAATCTTCAACAATTAAAGAAATCTGCGGTTCCAAAACCATCTGAGGCTTTATTACCCGCAACCAGGAACTGCTTGTTCCATTGTTTATATTTTCATCAGAAACCGCTACAATAGAAAGTATGTATGTTCCGTTTTTGTTTGCTGTAACATCCCAAGAAACATCACAGGGAAAACTTTCGCAATGAACAGGGTTTGCGTTGTTGGTAAATATATCAGGATTTTCATTCCCTACAAGCTCTCCTGTATCCTTTTCCAGATAAACCCATACGTCTCCGCAATATTCTTCAGAACATTCAACTTTACCAGAAACTGTTGCTCTTCCGCTTACGTTTATGGTTTCTGGCTCTATGGTTTCTGTTACCGAGAGATTGCCTATTTTTTTGTTTACGGTTACTTTTACAGATGAAGAAACAACAGACCAAACTTCACTATCATCGCTCACAACAGCAACAGTTATTTCGTTTTCGCTTGCGCTGTTTCCTGTTAGGCTCCAAGAAACCAAACACTCATCACCGCTTCTCATGGATTGACAAGCATCAGGAGATAGAGGATTTTCGCTTTCTGTAATAATATTTCCTGTTTTTCCAATCCGAACGCCGTTATTCTTTGCGGTCAGGGTTATTGAACCGCAATATCCGCCATTGCAGCCAACGCTTGCTGAAAGAACAAGAGAATCTCCTTCTGTTATTTCGTTTTTGTCTGCCCATATATTTACAGAAAGTGTGCCTGTTTTTATTTCCACGCTCTTGTCCTCAGAATTCACGTCATTCACACCGTTTGAATCACTGTCTGCGAACAAATCTATGTAATAATTTCCTTTTTCAGTTCCGTACGCGGTCCAAGCAGGTTTACATATGTTATTATTGTTTTCTGTCATTTCACCGCAGTTAAAAGGGTTTGAATCTGTATACATAGGCAAAGCTGAATAAGATGTATCAACATTGCAATGTTCTGAATTGTTGTTGTATCTTAAAAACACATTTACGTTCCCGCAGTACCCTTCTGTGCATTCCACGGTTCCGTTCACAACAAAACCAGAGTATTTATCTACAACTAATGAGTTTTCAGGATAATCTATATTTACAGAAAGCCTGCCGGAAATTATGTTGCACTCACCATTCACACAATCCTGCCAGTCTTTGCAAACATTACCGCAGTTTCCGCAGTTGTTGCTGTCAGTTAACAAGTTAACTTCGCATCCGTTGCTCCAGTCTCCGTCGCAGTTGTCATATCCTGTG